>NZ_OZ038525.1:1579166-1880000 GCF_964036645.1 Tenacibaculum sp. 190524A02b
CTCCTGCTGTCAAGGTTCCATTGATCTCATAACTTAATGGTAAAATGCCATTGTCAGTCTGAACCATTTCGATGACTCCTTCATTACTTCCTGAACAATTACCATTATCTATAGCACTTGCTGTAAATACGGGTTCTACTTCTGGTAAAATCTCTATCGTTCTTGTTACTGAACAAACTGGTGTAGCTGACATATCGTAAACATTTACAGTATACGTATCGGCTGATCCTAATGAGATATTTAAAGTAGTTCCTCCAGTAGTAGCTCTTGTTACTACGGTTCCTGAAGCACTATTTAATACTTCATATTCGTAGCTTCCTGATCCTGATAAAATAGATAACTCTACTACAGCATCTGTACTTACTGAACAGTCTAACAACTTAGTGATCGTTAAACTAAAGTCTAAATCTTCACTTATAGTTACTGGTGAATCGGTTGTTGTTCCTGTACAGCTATTACTATCGATTACATTTACTGTATAAGTACCTGCTGGTAAATTACTAAAGACATTACTACTCTGTGTAGCAACTGTTGTTGCTCCGTTTAATAATGTATAGGTATAAGTACCTGTTCCTCCTACTGCTGTTACTGTTATCTCACCTCCTACACTAGTATCACATGAGTTATCTAACTCTGCCAAAGTAAACGTTACTGGTGTTGGATCTATTAAGGTGATAGTATCTGTAAAGATACATCCATTAGCATCGCGTACACGAACTGTATAAGTATCAGCTGGTAAACCTGTAAACTCATTATTATTATTGTAAGCAGTTACAATTGTTGTACTTGAATCTTCTAACTCGTACTCATAGCTTCCCCAACCTCCTGTTGCGGTTACTGTTATTACTCCATTTGAATCTCCTGCACAACTTATTGCCGTTGGTGCTAAAGTAGCATTCAATGCTGATGTTGGATCTTCTATAGTGACTTCTGCGGTAGTTACTGGACAGAATGGTGTTGCTATCATACTTAATGTAGCATAATAAGTCCCGGCTGCTAATCCTGTTACTGTAGTAGCTCCGCTTACTCCTGGTACCGGAACAGTACTCACTACTGTATCATCTGTTGTTACTGCTGTTCCATTGGTATTAAATACTTGATAACTATAACTTCCTCCGTATGGGGTAGTACTACTGAAATCAAAGGTAAACGAACCATCATTCGCGCCTAAACAACTTGTGTTAGAAACTCCTGATACTGTTAAGTTATAATCTGGTGCATCTAATACTTGATGTGTTACCTCTATTGTACAACCTGTTGTTGGGTTAGTTATTCCAATAGTATAAACATCTGTAGCTAATCCTGTAAAGACACCTGTAGTATTACCTGGTAAAGCTCCTACAGTTGCGCCTGTGATCGTAAAGTTAGCTGTTAATGCACTTGTTGATGTATAGCTTACTGTGATATCTTCTCCTGTTGCACAGTCGATGGCTTTATCTACCGCTACTACTGGGGCACTAATTGCATTAAATGGTAAAATAGTTGCCGTAGTAGTTTCAAAACATCCTTCACTATCATAAACTGTGATTGCTACTTCTCCTCCTAATACATTTGATGTTGAAAAAGCAAAGTTGGAACTATCTTGAGTGATATCATCTGTCGCATCTCCCGGTGTACCGTTGTTATATACAAATACTACACGTACATAACTTGAACTTCCACCTGATATATTAGCTGGATCTACAGTTACTACTGCATTATCTGTTACATTCCCTGTAGTACAGCCAAACTCGGTTACTACTGGTGCTGAGGTAAACGTAACTGGTGCTAATTCATTGATCGTGATCGTTCCCGAATCTGTTGTACAACCATTTGCTCCAGTTGCTGTTACTATATAATCTCCTGGTGCTAATCCTGTAAACTGACTTGTCGTTGTTGTCGCATTATAGGTTCCTCCTGCTGTCAAGGTTCCATTGATCTCATAACTTAATGGTAAAATGCCATTGTCAGTCTGAACCATTTCGATGACTCCTTCATTACTTCCTGAACAATTACCATTATCTATAGCACTTGCTGTAAATACGGGTTCTACTTCTGGTAAAATCTCTATCGTTCTTGTTACTGAACAAACTGGTGTAGCTGACATATCGTAAACATTTACAGTATACGTATCGGCTGATCCTAATGAGATATTTAAAGTAGTTCCTCCAGTAGTAGCTCTTGTTACTACGGTTCCTGAAGCACTATTTAATACTTCATATTCGTAGCTTCCTGATCCTGATAAAATAGATAACTCTACTACAGCATCTGTACTTACTGAACAGTCTAACAACTTAGTAATCGTTAAACTAAAGTCTAAATCTTCACTTATAGTTACTGGTGAATCGGTTGTTGTTCCTGTACAGCTATTACTATCGATTACATTTACTGTATAAGTACCTGCTGGTAAATTACTAAAGACATTACTACTCTGTGTAGCAACTGTTGTTGCTCCGTTTAATAATGTATAGGTGTAAGTACCTGTTCCTCCTACTGCTGTTACTGTTATCTCACCTCCTACACTAGTATCACATGAGTTATCTAACTCTGCCAAAGTAAACGTTACTGGTGTTGGATCTATTAAGGTGATAGTATCTGTAAAGATACATCCATTAGCATCGCGTACACGAACTGTATAAGTATCAGCTGGTAAACCTGTAAACTCATTATTATTATTGTAAGCAGTTACAATTGTTGTACTTGAATCTTCTAACTCGTACTCATAGCTTCCCCAACCTCCTGTTGCGGTTACTGTTATTACTCCATTTGAATCTCCTGCACAACTTATTGCCGTTGGTGCTAAAGTAGCATTCAATGCTGATGTTGGATCTTCTATAGTGACTTCTGCGGTAGTTACTGGACAGAATGGTGTTGCTATCATACTTAATGTAGCATAATAAGTCCCGGCTGCTAATCCTGTTACTGTAGTAGCTCCGCTTACTCCTGGTACCGGAACAGTACTCACTACTGTATCATCTGTTGTTACTGCTGTTCCATTGGTATTAAATACTTGATAACTATAACTTCCTCCGTATGGGGTAGTACTACTGAAATCAAAGGTAAACGAACCATCATTCGCGCCTAAACAACTTGTGTTAGAAACTCCTGATACTGTTAAGTTATAATCTGGTGCATCTAATACTTGATGTGTTACCTCTATTGTACAACCTGTTGTTGGGTTAGTTATTCCAATAGTATAAACATCTGTAGCTAATCCTGTAAAGACACCTGTAGTATTACCTGGTAAAGCTCCTACAGTTGCGCCTGTGATCGTAAAGTTAGCTGTTAATGCACTTGTTGATGTATAGCTTACTGTGATATCTTCTCCTGTTGCACAGTCGATGGCTTTATCTACCGCTACTACTGGGGCACTAATTGCATTAAATGGTAAAATAGTTGCCGTAGTAGTTTCAAAACATCCTTCACTATCATAAACTGTGATTGCTACTTCTCCTCCTAATACATTTGATGTTGAAAAAGCAAAGTTGGAACTATCTTGAGTGATATCATCTGTTGCATCTCCCGGTGTACCGTTGTTATATACAAATACTGCACGTACATAACTTGAACTTCCACCTGATATATTAGCTGGATCTACAGTTACTACTGCATTATCTGTTACATTTCCTGTGGTACAGCCAAACTCGGTTACTACTGGTGCTGATGTAAACGTAACTGGTGCTAATTCATTGATCGTGATCGTTGCTGAATCTGTTGTACATCCATTTGCTCCAGTTGCTGTTACTATATAATCTCCTGGTGCTAATCCTGTAAACTGACTTGTCGTTGTTGTCGCATTATAGGTTCCTCCTGCTGTCAAGGTTCCATTGATCTCATAACTTAATGGTAAAATGCCATTGTCAGTCTGAACCATTTCGATGACTCCTTCATTACTTCCTGAACAATTACCATTATCTATAGCACTTGCTGTAAATACAGGTGTAATAGCAGGTTCAACTGTTATCTGCCTTGTTATATTACACCCTGAAGTTACATCAGTAACGACTACTTCATAAGTACCACTTGCTGTAACAGTATGATCAGTGAATGTATCTGTTCCTGTAATAGTACCAACTGTAGTTGCAGGATCTGCTGTTGGAGCTACACCATTAATTGTATATGAATAGTTCCCTGTTGTTCCTAAGTTTACACCAGAATTAATATTTATTCTAATTAAAGACTCTCCTGGAACACAATTTAGATTTTGTTGTATAGCTAAATTAAAATCTAACTCTTCATAAATTGTTACAGGAACTGTAGCACTTATACATCCGTTTGCATCTCTTATAATAACATTATAGTTCCCTGGTGAAAGGCCGCTCTCAGTATGTGTTATACTAGCGGTAGGGCTACTATAAGTTGTCCCTCCATCAATTGAATATTGATAAGGTGCCGTACCTCCTATAGCTTGTCCTCCATTACTTGTTGTAATGATAATACTTTTATCAGCTCCACATGTATCTGTAGTTACATCTGCTACTTCCAATACAGGTGCTTGACTTACACTCAATGTTTCTGGCCCTAAAATCAAGGTACAAGCATTACCATTGCTATCAGACACATTTACAGTAACATCAACAGATAAAGTAACATCCACTAAGTCAGCATAAGGAACTGAAATTGTATTTCCACTAATTGTAGCTGTTCCAGATGTTGTATTTGTTGTTGTTACAGTGTAAGAATATGGTGCCAGTCCTCCTGTTAAATTATCGACTCTAATAGTTCCAGGGTTTGAACATGTTATATCACTTAGTTTAGTTAAGTTACCAGTAACTGGTAACGCTTCTTGTATTTCAATATCTCCACTACCCCAATCACATGCAGTAGCACCACTTCCTGAAGTTAATACAATGTAATATAAACCTGGCTCTAAACCTGTTACTGATAAATTATGTGGATATGTAGTTGTTGACGGAATTGTTCCTGTTACTGGAGTTGTTAATGATGCATTTGTATTACCATCAAATAACTCCCAATTAATTGTATTCCCAGCTAAAACTCCATCTGTATCGGTTATCGTGAAACCTATTTCTCCATCGCTAGCTACTCCACTACATGATAACGAAGTTGCAGTACCTGTAATATCAACATCAAAATCTGATGGTGGATATACCAATGGTGTATTATTTAACTCAATACAACCATCAAAAGTATCTCTTACATAAAACTGATAATTTACTCCTGGAATTATATTTGTAAAAATATGTGTTCTAAAATCAGAGTTTGGGTTTGTTGGATCCAAGTCTACTGGTCCTCCTTGGATTGCTGGAAACCATGGACCCGTAGATGTACTATTCGAAAATTCAAAAGGACCTTGACCTCCAATTGCTCTTACTGTAATAGAATATCCTGCAACACAATCACCTCCAACTTGAACATCTACAATTAAACCTTCAACATTAAATGGCACCATGTATTGTCCGTGACTTAACAAACAAATAGTATTTCCAACACCTCCTGTGCTATCAGATAATCTAATTACAGGATTAAGAATTGTTCCTGGTGCGTACCCTCTCACTTGTCCATTATCATCTGTGAAATCTGTCCAAGTAGCCCCATTATCCACACTATGTTGTAATATTAACGGTAGATAATCAGCTGGATTAATATTTATAAAATTAAATCCTGTTTGAGTAATATCTACAGCATCACAATCTGGTGGTGGTACATCTTGAATATCAATTACTAATGCTATAGGATCTGTTAACGTAACATCTGCAGGTGTAAACGGACATCCACTATCGTCTGTAATAGTTACCGAGTAAGTTCCCGCTGGTAAATTAGTAAAACTATAATTTGCTCCAACATAATCATTTACAGTTTGATTTACTGGACCAGTTAATGTTAAATCATGTGGTTGTAATCCATTAGATATGGCTACATCAATAGTACCTGTATCACCATTACATATAGGTTGTGCAGTGGTTAATACAATATTTACAGCTGTAATTTGATTTACAGTTACTGTTTGTGAATACTCACAGAAATCAGTTCCTAAAACTCCTGCTCCATTATTATCTCTTACATAAACATCATAAGTTCCTGCCGCTCTAGTTATTGGACTCGCTCCAAAATCACCAGCTGTAACAGGATTACCTGTAGTAACTGCAGCATATACATAATTACCATCACCTCCTATTCCTGCAATTGTTATAATACCATCGTTACAATTCGCATCTATGATATCAATATCTGCAGTTAACTCATCATTAATTGTTACTGATTGTTGTACAGCTGTACATCCTTTTCCGTCGGTAATATCTATAGTATAAGTACCTGCTCCTAAACCTGTAAATGTATGTGTAGCTGTTCCTGGTGTTTGAGGAGCTCCTCCATTTAAAATAAATTGATAATTCCCATCACCTGATGCTGCTGTTACAACTATTTGCCCATTCGTTCCATCAAAACAAGCTGTTGGTGTTGCCGTAAACGTTGGTGTAGTTGGTGCATTTACTGTTATATTGAATGCTACCGACAAACATCCGTTAGTGTCTTGCGCCACAATGTTATGACTACCTGCTGCTACATCTGTAAATGGTCCATTTTGGAATGCACCTCCATCTAAACTATAAGTATACGGAGCTGTTCCTCCTGTGGCACTTGGATCTATTGTTGCTCCTGTTGCTGGGTTACAGGTTACCTCTTTTGTTATTGTCCCGCTAGCTACTACGGCTGCTGGCTCTGTTATTGTATGACTTCCTAAATTTAATGTACATGCTGCTAATGAACTTGCATCTGGACGAATTTGAACTGTATAGGTTCCTGCTGATAATGTGTTTACTATAACTGGGCTACTTGTGGCTGTAGTCCAAGTTCCACCACTTCCATCATCTATTAAGTAATCAAAACTTCCTGTAAAGTTACTCGCTGTTATGGTTAATCCTCCATCACTTCCGCCATTACAAGTAGCATTTACTAAGTTACTTACTGTACCCATAAACTCTTGACCGGCATCAACTGTAACTACAACATCAACAGTACAATCACTTCCATAATCAACAGTCACTGTATGGTCTCCCACCGCTAAGTCATTAAAGACTCCTGTGTTATTTGTAGTTGCTCCTAATGTATAGGTATAACTCGCATCTACTGGTGTAACTGAAACATTTCCTGTTCCATCACAATTATAAGTAACTCCAAATGTAAAGCTTGGTTCGGCTGGTAATGGATTAATTACAATATTTGGTAAACTTATCTCACATCCATTGGCATCTCTTACTGTTAATACATAAGTACCATCAGTTAAGTTATTGTATACTAAATTACTTGAGTAACTTCCATTAACTCCGTAGCTATAAGGGCTTGTTCCTCCTGTAGCTGCTATAAAGGTAATCTGTCCTTCTTGTAAACATGTATAATCTTGTGTTTGACTCGCACTTGCTGCTAATGGATTTGGGGCAACTATGGTTATTGTTAATGTATTTCCTGAACAGCCATTAGCATCTACAATCGTTACCGTATAAGTATCTTCTGCTAAATTCGTGTACTCTCTTGTATTAGTAGTACTTGAATTTGCTGTAACTGCTCCACTTGTTGCTCCTGTTACAGTTACAGTATATGGAGCTAATCCTTCTGTGATATTTATGTTAAAATCGCCTGTTTCTCCTGAACAATTTGGTTGGTTTACTGTATTGGCTAAAACTGGATTTAAGGTCTCTTCTAAAGTTACTGTCTCTGTATAAACACAACCTAATCCATCACGAACACTGATATCGTATGAGCCTGCATCCCCTGGATTAAAGGTAAATGTTCCGCTTGTTTGATAAGCCGTTCCATTTCCTGATGGTACCACAGAATATTCATAACTACCGTCTCCTCCTGTTCCTGTTACTACAATACTTCCGCCATTACAATCTATTCTATTTGTAACAACCGTTGCTCCGATTTGGTCATTAATAGTATGAGTACTTAATGATGACACACAACCTTTTGAATCTCTTACTTGAACTTCATACGTTACTCCTGGCACTAAGCCTGTAAAAGTTCCTGAAGGTGCCCAAGTACCTCCATTATCTATAGTATAGGTATATCCTGTACCTGATCCTCCGGATGCTGTAACTACTATTTGACCATTACTTCCATTGTAACAATCTGTTACAACTACACTATGCGTTGGGTCTGTAGTTGGGTCAACCGTTATACTAAATGCTGCTGATAAACAGCCATTAACGTCTCTTGCTATTATAGTATGAACACCAGCGGCTACATCTGTAAATGAACCTGTTTGGAAAGTTCCACTTCCGTCTAACTCAAATTCATAAGGTGCATTTCCGCCTGTAGCACTTGGGTCTATTGTTGCTCCGGTTGCTGGATTACAGGTTACCTCTTTTGTTATTGTCCCGCTAGCTACTACGGCTGCTGGCTCTGTTATTGTATGACTTCCTAAATTTAATGTACATGCTGCTAATGAACTTGCATCTGGACGAATTTGAACTGTATAGGTTCCTGCTGATAATGTGTTTACTATAACTGGGCTACTTGTGGCTGTAGTCCAAGTTCCACCACTTCCATCATCTATTAAGTAATCAAAACTTCCTGTAAAGTTACTCGCTGTTATGGTTAATCCTCCATCACTTCCGCCATTACAAGTAGCATTTACTAAGTTACTTACTGTACCCATAAACTCTTGACCGGCATCAACTGTAACTACAACATCAACAGTACAATCACTTCCATAATCAACAGTCACTGTATGGTCTCCCACCGCTAAGTCATTAAAGATTCCTGTGTTATTTGTAGTTGCTCCTAATGTATAGGTATAACTCGCATCTACTGGTGTAACTGAAACATTTCCTGTTCCATCACAATTATAAGTAACTCCAAATGTAAAGCTTGGTTCGGCTGGTAATGGATTAATTACAATATTTGGTAAACTTATCTCACATCCATTGGCATCTCTTACTGTTAATACATAAGTACCATCAGTTAAGTTATTGTATACTAAATTACTTGAGTAACTTCCATTAACTCCGTAGCTATAAGGGCTTGTTCCTCCTGTAGCTGCTATAAAGGTAATCTGTCCTTCTTGTAAACATGTATAATCTTGTGTTTGACTCGCACTTGCTGCTAATGGATTTGGGGCAACTATGGTTATTGTTAATGTATTTCCTGAACAGCCATTAGCATCTACAATCGTTACCGTATAAGTATCTTCTGCTAAATTCGTGTACTCTCTTGTATTAGTAGTACTTGAATTTGCTGTAACTGCTCCACTTGTTGCTCCTGTTACAGTTACAGTATATGGAGCTAATCCTTCTGTGATATTTATGTTAAAATCGCCTGTTTCTCCTGAACAATTTGGTTGGTTTACTGTATTGGCTAAAACTGGATTTAAGGTCTCTTCTAAAGTTACTGTCTCTGTATAAACACAACCTAATCCATCACGAACACTGATATCGTATGAGCCTGCATCCCCTGGATTAAAGGTAAATGTTCCGCTTGTTTGATAAGCCGTTCCATTTCCTGATGGTACCACAGAATATTCATAACTACCGTCTCCTCCTGTTCCTGTTACTACAATACTTCCGCCATTACAATCTATTCTATTTGTAACAACCGTTGCTCCGATTTGGTCATTAATAGTATGAGTACTTAATGATGACACACAACCTTTTGAATCTCTTACTTGAACTTCATACGTTACTCCTGGCACTAAGCCTGTAAAAGTTCCTGAAGGTGCCCAAGTACCTCCATTATCTATAGTATAGGTATATCCTGTACCTGATCCTCCGGATGCTGTAACTACTATTTGGCCATTACTTCCATTGTAACAATCTGTTACAACTACACTATGCGTTGGGTCTGTAGTTGGGTCAACCGTTATACTAAATGCTGCTGATAAACAGCCATTAACGTCTCTTGCTATTATAGTATGAACACCAGCGGCTACATCTGTAAATGAACCTGTTTGGAAAGTTCCACTTCCGTCTAACTCAAATTCATAAGGTGCATTTCCGCCTGTAGCACTTGGATCTATTGTTGCTCCTGTTGCTGGATTACAGGTTACCTCTTTTGTTATTGTCCCGCTAGCTACTACGGCTGCTGGCTCTGTTATTGTATGACTTCCTAAATTTAATGTACATGCTGCTAATGAACTTGCATCTGGACGAATTTGAACTGTATAGGTTCCTGCTGATAATGTGTTTACTATAACTGGGCTACTTGTGGCTGTAGTCCAAGTTCCACCACTTCCATCATCTATTAAGTAATCAAAACTTCCTGTAAAGTTACTCGCTGTTATGGTTAATCCTCCATCACTTCCGCCATTACAAGTAGCATTTACTAAGTTACTTACTGTACCCATAAACTCTTGACCGGCATCAACTGTAACTACAACATCAACAGTACAATCACTTCCATAATCAACAGTCACTGTATGGTCTCCCACCGCTAAGTCATTAAAGACTCCTGTGTTATTTGTAGTTGCTCCTAATGTATAGGTATAACTCGCATCTACTGGTGTAACTGAAACATTTCCTGTTCCATCACAATTATAAGTAACTCCAAATGTAAAGCTTGGTTCGGCTGGTAATGGATTAATTACAATATTTGGTAAACTTATCTCACATCCATTGGCATCTCTTACTGTTAATACATAAGTACCATCAGTTAAGTTATTGTATACTAAATTACTTGAGTAACTTCCATTAACTCCGTAGCTATAAGGGCTTGTTCCTCCTGTAGCTGCTATAAAGGTAATCTGTCCTTCTTGTAAACATGTATAATCTTGTGTTTGACTCGCACTTGCTGCTAATGGATTTGGGGCAACTATGGTTATTGTTAATGTATTTCCTGAACAGCCATTAGCATCTACAATCGTTACCGTATAAGTATCTTCTGCTAAATTCGTGTACTCTCTTGTATTAGTAGTACTTGAATTTGCTGTAACTGCTCCACTTGTTGCTCCTGTTACAGTTACAGTATATGGAGCTAATCCTTCTGTGATATTTATGTTAAAATCGCCTGTTTCTCCTGAACAATTTGGTTGATTTACTGTATTGGCTAAAACTGGATTTAAGGTCTCTTCTAAAGTTACTGTCTCTGTATAAACACAACCTAATCCATCACGAACACTAATATCGTATGAACCTGCATCCCCTGGATTAAAGGTAAATGTTCCGCTTGTTTGATAAGCCGTTCCATTTCCTGATGGTACCACAGAATATTCATAACTACCGTCTCCTCCTGTTCCTGTTACTACAATACTTCCGCCATTACAATCTATTCTATTTGTAACAACCGTTGCTCCGATTTGGTCATTAATAGTATGAGTACTTAATGATGACACACAACCTTTTGAATCTCTTACTTGAACTTCATACGTTACTCCTGGCACTAAGCCTGTAAAAGTTCCTGAAGGTGCCCAAGTACCTCCATTATCTATAGTATAGGTATATCCTGTACCTGATCCTCCTGATGCTGTAACTACTATTTGACCATTACTTCCATTGTAACAATCTGTCACAACTACACTATGCGTTGGGTCTGTAGTTGGATCAACCGTTATACTAAATACTGCTGATAAACAGCCATTAACGTCTCTTGCTATTATAGTATGAACACCAGCGGCTACATCTGTAAATGAACCTGTTTGGAAAGTTCCATTTCCGTCTAACTCAAATTCATAAGGTGCATTTCCTCCTGTGGCACTTGGATCTATTGTTGCTCCTGTTGCTGGGTTACAGGTTACCTCTTTTGTTATTGTCCCACTAGCTACTACGGCTGCTGGTTCACCAACTGTAAATGGTCCAAACGAAAGTGTACAAGCAGGTAATGAACTCGCATTAGGCCTTACTTGAACAGTGTATGTTCCCGCTGATAATGTATTGATTACTGTAGAAGTAACTCCAGTTACCGTAGTCCATGTTCCACCACTTCCATCATCTATTAAATAATCAAAACTTGTAAAAAAGTTACCTGCTTGAATCGTTAAACCACCATCACTACCTCCATTACAAGTAGCGTCAACTATATTATTTACTGCTGCAATAAATTGTTGGCCTGCATCAACAGTAACTACAACATCAACAGTACAATCACTTCCATAATCAACAGTTACTGTATGATCTCCCACTGCTAAGTCATTAAAGACTCCTGTGTTATTTGTAGTTGCTCCTAATGTATAGGTATAACTCGCATCTACTGGTGTAACTGAAACATTTCCTGTTCCATCACAATTATAAGTGACTCCAAATGTAAAGCTTGGTTCGGCTGGTAATGGATCAATTACAATATTTGGTAAACTTATCTCACACCCATTGGCATCTCTTACTGTTAATACATAAGTACCATCAGTTAAGTTATTGTATACTAAGTTACTTGAGTAACTTCCATTAACTCCATAGCTATAAGGGCTTGTTCCTCCTGTAGCTGCTGTAAAGGTAATCTGTCCTTCTTGTAAACAAGTATATGCTTCTGTTTGAGTTGCACTTCCTGCTAATGGATTTGGTGCAACAATATTTATTGTTAATGTATTTCCTGGACAGCCATTTGCATCTACAATCGTTACCGTATAGGTATCTTCTGCTAAATTCGTATACTCTCTTGTATTAGTGGTACTTGAGTTTGCTGTAATTGCTCCACTTGTTGCGCCAGTTACTGTCACTGTAAAAGGTGCTAATCCTTCAGTGATATTTACACTAAAACTTCCTTGATCTCCTGAACAATTTGGTTGGTTTATTACTGCATTTCCTAAAATTGGGTTTAATGTTTCTTCGACAGTAATTGTTTGTATATACTCACAATATCCAGCATTCCCTCCATTGTCTCTTACATATACATCATAAACTCCAGGAGTTAAAACCGCTAAACTACTTGAGGTAGAAGTATTAGTAAATGTTGCTCCTGTAGGTACTATTTGATATACATAATTTCCGTCTCCACCTGTAGCTGTTATATCAACTTGACCTGGAGTACATGTTATATTCCTTACAACTAAAGATGCATCTAATTGATCATTAATAGTATGTGTTGAAGGAGCTGATATACAACCTAATCCATCTTGAACTTCTATGGTATATGTAGCTGGTGTTAAGCCAGTAAAAGTATGTGTAGTTGATGTTGCTGGTGTTGGTGTAACCCATGGACCTCCATCAATTCTAAATACATAATCGCCAGCTCCTTGTGTTGCTGTAACAGCTATTTGTCCGTTACTACCATCATAACAATTCGTCTCCGTAGCTGTGTGTAATACCGTAACAGGTGGATCAATTGTAATTGAAGCAGGTGTACATGATTGGGTAATTACAATATTTACGTTATCAATAAAATTCCCTACTGAATTACCTCCTGCAGCGGAAACAGCTTCAAAAGCAATTATCGTTGTTGATTGACCAGCAGGAACAATATAAGTTCCAGAGTAAGATCCCCAACCACTTGTTCCGTCCGACATTGTTTCTTGTATTGCTGCTGTTGCCAAATCTCCTCCAAATTTAACTACTGCTACGTCTGTACCAGAACGTCCTCTGTGGTCTAATGACCAAGTAATTACATCTCCAGGTCTTGTACAATATTCTTGATATAATGTTGATACCTGAGTAGCATTCAATTCTGCAAAGTATTGTCCTTCAGATGGCGTTACTCCTAAAAACCCACTTCTCCAAATTTCAATTCTATTGTCTGTAGCTGTGGTATCCCATCCTGGGATTTCATTTTCAGGTAATTGCCTGAATCCTGTAAAACCTCCTGGTTGCTCAAAACCTCCGTTTACAAAAGGATCAGCTGTACAACCACATTCATCACAGTTTCTTATATCTCTTACTAATACTGTATAACTTCCTGGTGCAACATCTGTAAAAACACCTGAACTTTGCCAATTAGTACCATCAATACTATAGGTGTATGGAGGTGTACCTCCAGATGCAACTGCTGTTATTGTAGCTCCAGTAGTTGTACCAGAACAACTTGCTGGCTCCGTTATTGAAGTATTTAAAACCAATGGAGTAGGTTCATCTAAAGTAACAGACCCTAAATCTACTTGACACGTTGTTCCTCCAACATCATCTCTTATCAATATATTAAAAGTACCACTTCCTAAACCTACAATTCTGTAAGGATTATCTATAGCTGTAGACCAACTTGAACCTCCATCTGTTGAATATTCATAAGAACTCCCTGAAAAATTAGCTGCTTCTATCGTAATAGTACCATTATTCGCACCGTTACACACTCCATCTGTACTACCTACTATTGAACCTGTTAATCCTTGATTATCTAATATACTAATCGTTATGTCTCTAGGACAAGCACGTGGAGCACTTATTGTAACTACATGATCTCCAACTGACAACCCGTTAAAAACATTAGATGATTGTGATGTTCCATTTAATGTATATGTATAACTTGCATCCGTCGGTGTAATGGTAGCATTACCGCTTCCATCACAATTATAATCTACATTATAAGAAAACGCTGGTAAAACAACTAATGGATCTATGGTAATATCTCCTACCGCTGCAATACACCCGTTTGCATCTTGTACTGTTAAAGTATAATTCCCTTCCGTTAACCCAGTTTTAACTCTATCAGTTGAATACACTCCATCTATACCATATGTATAAGGAGCTGTACCTCCAGTTGCTACTTCAAATGTAATTTCTCCTGTTGTTGTACAAGTATAATCCTGTGTTAAGTTAGCTGTTGTACTTAACGCTGAAGGTATTGTTATATCTATATTTGGTATCTGATATGTACACTGATGTGTTGATTTTGATGCTCTTATATCAACTGTATATGTATTAGCTGCTAAGTTTGTAAAGTTTCCTGTAGTATTCCAATTTGTACCTCCATCAATACTATACTCCACTAAATACCCTTGGTTACTACCATTGATAGTCACATTTATTGAACCATCTGCTCCTGAGTTACATGAAATATTGGTAGATGTATGTGAAAAACTTAATTCAGGTTCTTCAATAATATCTATTGGATTGGAAATTGTGAAACATCCGTTTGTATCAACTACCACAAACCTATAAGTACCATCATTACCATTTGTTACATTATAAGTATTTGATGTAAAAAATGCTGATGATGGAATATCTGAAACCGTAGTATACAAATCTGTACCTCTATCCGTCCACACAGCGTATGTATACACATCTCCAGCTACAGTATCTAAGGTTCCTCCAGTAGCTGTTAGGGTAATTATCCCTGGCGATGAACCATTTTCACAAGTAATATCTTTAGTTTTAACTGCTGTTAAAGTTAACTCTGGTGCTTGATTTACCACTACAGACTCAGTAATTGAACAATCAGCAGTCGTTACTGTAACCTCGTAAGTTCCACCAGCAGTAACTTCAAAAGTAACATCATTACTATTAACCGGCCCCTGAGTTCCAACTGTAGTAGTTCCTTGCATTAACGTATAGGTATATTGTCCTGGTACATTATTTACTTGTATACGCACCTCTCCTCTATCACCATTACACAGCATATGTGTAGGAATTAAATCTACATCAATATCTCTACTTAAAATATTTATTGGAGGGAATGTATATGTACACGATGCTGCTGAAGGATTATTAACTCGAATCTCTAAGTTATAATCTCCTTGCTCTGTTACTGTAAATGTATTTGAATCTTGAAAATCAACAAAAAATCCATTTGGTCCAGTTAAACTATACTGATAACCTGCTGGCACATTGTTTATTGTAATTTGTGCACTATTACCACAAATTAAATCTTCTTTAATAATATCCGGGTTTAAAGTAGCTCTAAAAACATTAAAATAAAATGTTCTTGGGCACCTTCCACTATATAAAATTTCTACTCTATATTCTCCTGGCTCATCAAAAGTTCTATTAAATTCTGTTCCTATTTCATTCCATGTACAACTCGTATCTAAATTAGCACAACCCACAGTAGTTTCATCAGGGCATGAAGTTTCGTCTAATTTAAACCATCTTACCGTTGTTCCATTAGATGAATCTAATGGTAAATTAATAGTTCTTGAACTACCTACTCCACATAAATAAATCTCAGCTAAATCAGAACCATCATTAGGACAAGTAAGCATTTGATCAGCATAAGGTATTAACGGATTAGGATCTGTATTAAAAGGAATTACATTTATAACTTCCGTAGCATCTATACAACCTACTGGAGCTATTTTATTTACAGTATATGTTCCTGTAGATGTTACTGTTATACTTTGTGTATTACCTATAACTGTACCAGAAGCATCTGTCCATGTATAAGTATCAAAACCAGCACCAGCCGTTAATATTACACTATTTCCACAAAGTACTTCATCCCTTTCATTACTACATCCACTTGCATCAACTAAAAAGTTTGAAGTACCTACTATACCAAAGTTACACGCGTCAATTCCTGCAAAACTAGGCTCATTAATTACCCTTGGTGTACCACCTCTATCACTATCATAATTTGCAAAAGCCTGATTTTCTACTACGTTTGAACAAACATCTCTTAAATCGGCACAGGTAGCCACTACCTGAACTTTAAAGCGAATATCATATTGTGCTCCTCCTTCTTGCACCATACTATCTGGCACATTAATTCGCAGTACACCTCTAAAGCTATTTGCTGCAGAAGGTGGCTCGTAAGTATAGTCTGCAGCCGTAATTCCTGCTGGTAAAATTAAATCCGCTTCAATTAAATCTACATTTTTAGGTAAAATATCAACTAACTCAGTATTTAAAGCGTTATCTGTACCTACATTTTGAAAACTTACATTGTACCAAAGCTCACTTCCAAGTGTAACTGGCACTCCAGACAAATCTCCACCAGCCCCATCATCTATTGTTTTAACTAATCGAAGTTTAGGTTCTATAATTTCAACTGACATGGCATTTAAAAATGGCCAGTACACATCTCCACTTGTAGTAAATCTAGCATCTGCTGAATTCGCATTATTTCCTATAACACTATTGCTTGGATTATCAATTCTAAATAAATCTACATCAAAACCAAGGGTGTTTGTACTTGCTGGGCTTCTTGTCGTAGTATGAGCGTCATATCTTGAAATACTACCATTAAAAAAGTTATCGTCAGGATTAACTGTGTTCGATAAATCTACATAAGTATTTGTATTGTCTTCTATTTGAAACTGATCTCCAGTAATAAAAGCATCTCCCTCTAAAGTACCAACTATAAACTCTGCTCTTACAGGACCTGTTGGTATTGTTGTAAACCCACTATAATTTACATCTACATCATTACTCCCATCTACAGTTACAAAACCATCAAAAACCGAAATGTTTTTACTTGATTGGTTCTCATTCTCATAAATTATTAATAATGTCCAACCTCCGGCACCACCTAAACCGTTGCTAAGCGTATCTCCAGTAGTAGCTCTTACATTTCCAACATAATACTCTCCATTTGGGTCACTTAACCCTTGTACCATAGTGGTAACGTCTTTAAAGCAATAATAAGCCCCATCATCATTATTATCAAATACATCATCTGCTGTAATATCACTATAATTACCACCTGGCAATCTAAATTTAATTTCATTTACATTACCTGACCTAGTTTCTTGATTTTCCCATGTCTCATACTCATATACTCCTGCCCAATATAAAAATGCATTTCTAACTCTTGAACAAGTAGGCAACGCTAAAGTAGATTTACTTGATGAAAAAGTGGTACCATTCCCCGAAATACCATCTACATCATCAATATCTACATATTGCATATTTATCCTACCATTTTGAGTAGTATTCAAACGTCTATAAATATCTTCATTACAACCATCTGTCCCTTCAAAGTAATATAAATCTGCATCAGGATGACTGTCATTAGCACTATATGAAGTACCAGTAGGCGTATACGTATATAATCGATACCAATTACCACAATCATCTTGAGCCCAATTCCAACCTCTACTTCTTCTATAGGTTTGAGGTACCTCACGGTTTAAAATATTGTTGGCAATAAATGTCATATTACCTCTAATATTTATACCTCCAGCTGATAACCTCTGTCCAAAGTTTCTATCTGGTCTACTTTTTATTACACTCTCTTTTAATGGTTTCCTTGCTTTTACATTTTTACCATCTTTTATTTCTTGCGAAAAGACGCCAGCGCTAAACCAAAATAACGCGATAAATATTACTATTACTTTTTTCATGGGATAAGGGGAAAAGTTTATGTCTACTATTTTACTTGGTCTTAGTTTTATTTTATATTTATTATTGATTTTTTATCATAGTAAGAACCATTTAAGTTATTATTATACAAGTTAATAGCTTCAGTTCTACTATCAGTTTTTAATATATATACATGTCTGTGTCCTGTTTTAGGATTTACAAAATAATCCGCAGGTATATCATCATTTCTAAGTTCATCTAAAAACTTATCTGCATATGGTTTTTTAGAGAATACATTTACTACTAAGTAATACCCTTCTTGCAAGTCGCCTGTTTTTCTCATATTAAACACTCTTGCAGGAGACTGTTTTTTACGTACTTGATAACTTTCTCTTTTACCTCCGCCACCTAGCGTTATTTTTACTACGTAAACTCCTTCTTTATATGTTTTTTTGTTCGATAAACCTAAAATGTCATCTCCTCCATCAAATAACTTCTTGTCTTTAAACTCATCAGTCATTTCTTCTGCATCCTTCTTTCTTGAAAATCTATCAAAGTATACATAGAAATATTTCGTTTTAGGATCATAAACATATTTTGCTTCTAAGCCTTCTCTTTCAAACTTTACTTTCTTTTCTTCAATATACGCTTCTGCATTATCTTTATTCCTAAACTGATTTCCAGCAACATAATACATTGTACCTCCTCCAGTTCCTCTATAACGAGTCACTGTACTTTCTCTCCAAGGTGTATCTTTTCTTCTTCTTAAAGAAGTGTCTTTTTCTTCAGTTTCATCAGTAGTTACAACTTCTGTTGGAGTTGTTGTTACTGGTGTTTTTATTGTGTTTACTGTTGAGTTTGGTCTATTCTTTAATATCTTCAATATCTCATCAACTTTCTTATTTAAGATACTAATAGAATCATAAGCTTCTTGAATTTCATCTGATAATTCATTGTGTTCAGGGTTTTTATAATCAGCTTTAGGTTTTCTTTCAGGAAGTTTCACACTTACATTCCCAACAGGTCTTCTTACTGGTCTTTTTCTTGTAAAAGATTTCTCACCAAGGTTATATATAATTCCTATTTCATTAGTTGAAGCAAAATCACCTTTTTCATACGAAAAACCTATTGATAACCTATCTGATAGATTAACTCCTAATCCTGCTGATATTCCATATTGCTTATCATAACCTGCTTTTAACCAACCTGCTTTAGGCAAATCAAAAATCACGTTACCTCCATATCCAAAATCAGCATCTCCTGGCTTTCTAGCTAAGGCTAAAACTCTTAAGTCTGCTCCTTCAAATATTCCACTAGCATAAGTAAACTCATATGTGTACATAGCATGACCTGAAAATGTCTTCTCTGAGAATTGCGTAGCCATCTTCTGGTCTTTCAAATTAAAATCTACGAGATTCTCAAGAAACACACCTACATCAAATTTCCCGAAAGAAAGCGTTACTGCTGGCTGAAAATTAACAATTGGAATGTCTTGAAAATTACTCAATGCTGGATCTGGCACCTGCGAATTTACTTTTAATCCATCCGCACTCCTTCTGCTATATAATACATTGAATCCGAATGTTAAATCTAAATTATCATTTAATTGCATTCTATGTGCATAATTGGCAACTGCTCCAAAGTCTTTAAAAACACCTATTTCTTGTTGATAAATGGCTAAACCAGCTCCAACATTTTCACGCATTTTACCAGAATAACTTAATAGGTATAGCTTAGGAGAATCTTCAAATTCTACAAAACTATTTCTAACTATTGCACTAATAGATGTTTTATTTTCTCTTAAAGCTGAAAAAGTTGGTACCGTTAAAAAACGGTTAAACTTCATAAAGTTTCGTGAAGTGAAACTATTATATATTTCTCCATTGCTAGAAACTTGTGACATTGCACAAGTACTAATCAACAAAAAGATATACATAGTGTATTTTTTTACCATATTTTCTTAATCTATAACCGAGATACTTCCTGCTTTTATTAGCTGACTGTCTCTTATGATTTTATAATAAAAAATTCTCTGATTCCCTAATTCTACTTCATTATTAGGCCAATCATTTTTATATTCGGTTGTGTTATATACTTCTGTTCCGTTAGCATTGTATATTGCTATTGTTACAGTAGGTTGAAAAGAATACCTATTTGATATTTCCCATGTATCATTAATACCATCCTGTGTATTAGGAGATATTATATTAGGTACAATTATTTGATCATCTTGCTCTACCACTTCAATAGTTTTTCTCACTTCACAATTATCAACCGTAGCTACTAACGTATAAAATCCTATTTTATTTACTTCTAATGTTTCATTTGATGATAATAAATCTCCTGTAGCATCATCATGCCACTCGTAAGAGTTTGCACCACTTGCAGTTACTGTAGTAAAACCTCCTAAAACTAACACTACTTTTTCTGAGGGTGTAATCTGTACAGCAGAGTCATCAAAAGGTATTACATTTATTGGTGCTAAATCTCTTGAGCAACCAAAACCTTCTATTCGTAAAATATATTCTCCCACCTCTGTCACTTCTAACATTTTTGGATCTGCTAATGTTAATTCTGTACCATCTTTAAACCATGTATAGGTAAAACCAGTAATAACTTCAGGGAATGTATAAGTTATTGTACCTCCATCACATAAGGAGTTTGAACTTGATGTAGATGTTATTTCTGGATCTTCTATTGTTAACTTAACGTCAAGTTTATTAGATTTATTGCTTAAACTTGGTCCAGCAATTACTTCTAAGTCATACATTCCATTTTCTAAATATGAAGCGACATCTAATTCTTTTTGAGTTTGTCCTGGTATTACTGTATCATCTTTATACCATTGATATGTCAATGCTTCTAGTTGTTTATCAGTTAAATCATACGTATTACCATCTTCACCCGTAGCTGTTATACCTACTATTAAAAGTTTAGTACTAGCCGACTTACACTCTTCATAATCTGTTGCTGTTCTAATTTCTGTATTTAAAGATGTTGTTTCTAATAAAATAAAAGGTTCAGAGTCTAACGAAAAAGAACAAGCTCCTCCTGTTTCAGTAACTCTAGCAACATACTCCCCTGGTTGTCTTGCCACAATGGTTGCTCCAGTTCTTCCAATTATTTCTTCTCCATTTCTAAACCATACTATTGATGCTATTGTTGCCGTTGACGGCTCAATAGTAACAGTCAACTCTCTATCTTCACCTGGTAAGTATACTGTTTTTATTGGCAGTTGATTAGTTATAGTGAAACTTGCTGTAGCTTTTTGTTGTAGTACAACTTCTTGAGATCTTGCAGAACAACCACTTGACACAATTTCTAACTGGTACGTACCAAATTGTCCTCCATCATCAGGTGTAGTATAGGTATGTGAATTAGAAGTAGACACCAGTGTACCATCTTTATACCAATTGTAGGTAAAGGCAGGGTTATCTACTGTTGCTGTGAAGGTATGCGCTTCTTCCGCACATATTTCTACAGGAGAACTTCCTTCTATTTGAGCATTGGTTGTATCTATTATTACTACATTAATTAAAAAGGACTCTACATAACCACAAGCTCCATAGTTTACTTTAGCTTCGTAAGTACCTGCCTCAGTAACATTTAATTCAGGTAATGTTGTGGTTGCTACTAAAATAGTTCTATTCCTATACCATTCATAAACACCTTCATTATCTGTATTTAATTTTAAGTTGGCACCTCCTGAACCACATATTGTTTCTGTAGCTGCATTATCATTTATCCAAAGTGAACCTACATCAACCATGTCGTAAGCCGCAAAAGCATCTGAAACTGGGCTAACCATTGCCGGTGAAGTTGCTCGTATACGCACCCTAAACCCTTCTCCAAAAGTACCTTCTGGTAATTGAAAAGTTACTGGTATTTGATTAAAATTAGCATTTTGATTGACAATTGTTGCTAAATTAGGTGCTGGGTCTGCAAAAACCCCGTCAGAATCTGATAGTTCTACTATAAATTGATTATCAGCATTAAATGGTGTAGTTGTATATCTAAATGTTAAATTAAAATCAGTATTACCAGATCTATTACATGCATCACCAAACCCCAACTCTGGCTTCTGCAAATCTTGAGATGCCAAATTTGTATTTATAAGCAGAATCCCTGCTATTAATAATGTTTTCAAGCACTTAGCTAATACTTTACTCATTTAAGGGGTATTAAGGGAGTTCAAATTTACACTTTTTTTAAAAAAAACAATCAAAAAAAGCGACTTTACCACAGGGGAAGTTAAAAAATATAAATCAATTTTACAAGAAAACCCCCTAGTGGTATAAAATAATAAATAATTTTTACGTTTTTTGTAGTAACATTTATTATTAACTGTGAACAGATTTCTTTTTACACTTGTCTTTATTTTTAGCAGCTTTTGTTCAATTTCTCAAACAGGAGGTGAAAGCACTTACAATTTCCTTAACACCTCTACATTTGCACGTCAAGTTGCTTTAGGAGGCAAAGTTTTAACATTAATAGATGATGTTAATCAACCTATATGGAATCCCTCCACAATAAGCAATGTATTACACAATCAACTTTCAGTGAATTACACAAGCTACTTATCAGGAATTCATATAGGCTCTGTTTCTTATGCGCATGAAATTAACAAACACTTTGAAACTTTACACGGAAGTATTAAGTATATAAATTACGGCGAATTAATTAGAGCTGATGAAGAAGGTAATGAATTAGGTAATTTTAATGCCAATGATATTGCTTTTTCATTAGGATATGCTAGAAATATCCCAAAAAGTGATTTCTATTATGGTGCTAATGCTAAGTTTATTTATTCTGGAATAGATTCTTTTTCCTCTTTTGGAATTGCTTTAGATTTAAGTATTACATATTATAGTGCTACTAAACCTTATATTTTGGCTTTAGTTGTTAGAAATTTAGGTACACAATTAAAATCTTTTAATGGAACTCAGGAAAAACTACCTTTTGAAGTTGCACTAGGTGCTTCTTATAAATTAGAAAAGGTACCTTTAAAATGGTATTTAACGATTGATAATTTACAAAAATGGAATGTAGGCGTAGCTAATCCATCCAATCAAACTACCGATTTAGAAGGGAATACAACCCAAGAAGAAGTTTCTTTTTTAGACAATGCTTTTAGACATGTAATTATTGGCGCAGAATTATTTCCTGATAGTGCAATTAATTTAAGATTAGGGTATAACTTTAGAAGAAGTAAAGAACTACAACTACAAAATGTTCGTTCTTTTGGAGGCCTATCTTTTGGTTTTGGTTTAAAAATGAATAAAATAAAACTTAATTATGCTTATTCTAAGTTTCACTCTGCGTCTAACGTAAGTACCTTTAGTTTGCAAATTGATTTAGACAAAGGTGTAAAAGGTAAAAATCCTACCATATATTAAAACTAACTAATGTATCTTTGCCATCTATTCACACTGTAAAATGGCAAAGAAAATTACAATAGCTCTAGATGGCTACTCATCTACGGGTAAGAGTACTATAGCTAAACAGTTAGCTAAACAATTAGGATATATTTATGTTGATACAGGCGCAATGTATAGAGCAGTTACTTTGTTCGCCATGCAAAAAAACTACATCTCTCCTACTCATTTTGACCCCTCTAATTTAATCAATGATCTAGCAAACATTCGACTTTCATTTGTATTTAATGAGTCCTTAGGTTACGCTGAAATGTTTCTAAACAACACTAATGTTGAAAAAGAAATTAGAACTCTAGAGGTATCTAAACTTGTTAGTAAAGTATCTACCATTTCAGAAGTTAGAAAAAAGTTAGTAAGAGAACAACAGGAAATGGGCATTAACAAAGGTATTGTAATGGATGGTAGAGACATTGGAACTGTTGTTTTCCCAAATGCTGAACTTAAACTATTTATGACTGCTTCTGCTGACAAGCGTGCTAAAAGACGTTATAAAGAATTAATTGACCGAGGTGACAAAGTAAATTATGAAGACATTTTACATAATGTTCAAGAGCGTGACCGCATTGATTCTACCAGACAAGACTCTCCTTTAAAAATGGCTGATGATGCTATTGAGTTTGATAATTCTGACATGGGACTTAAAGAACAATTTGAAAGAATCATGCGCTTAGTTAATGATAGAATTCAATAAAAAAGCTCAGAGATCATAATTTAACTTATTTTAAACCTTTCTGAGAATTGAGTATTTAATAAGTTCTTACACTTATTATCGAATATTTAATTCTCAGAAAGGTTATTTTTTTAGAAACTACTACTACTACTTTCTTAGGTTGTAAAAAACTAATTCAAAATAGATAATCAACCTTAATAAGAAAGAACTCATATTACTGAAATAATAAAAAACATCATGAAGAATATCAACGATGTTTCGAAAAGGACAGCAACGATGTCTCGGGAAGGACAGCAACGATGTCTCGGGAAGGACAACAACGATGTCTCAAGAAAGACAGCAACAATGTCTCGAAAAGGACAGCAACAATGTCTCAGGAAGGACAGCAATGATGCCTCGGAAAGGACAGCAATGATATCTCGAGAAGGATAGCAACAATTTATCAGGAAGGGAAGTAATAGTGTATCTATCTACTAGTAAACCACCTTGGGGTTAGCCCACGAGGTATTTAATAAGATAATAAGTTTAATTTCGAGGCAAGCATCGGGATACCCTTTGGCTGCGCCAATAAAAACTCACAGTTTTTTTAAGACACTAAAATCTTCTTAAAAGTTGTACAATACAAAAAACACTGGTAAAACCTACCAGTGCTTTATAAAAAATGTTACTACATTATATTTTAAGCGTACTCTTCAATTAAGTTATTCTCACTTAATCTACTAGCTTCATATACGTTACTTAATGATTGTACTGAAATAGTAGCATCTTTACTATTTTGAGTACTGTCAGCATTCATCCACACCAATTGTCTTCCATTTCCTTGTAAAGTAAATGAAACTTCTTGAGTAGCCGAAGGCTTAACTTCTACTAAATCCTTAGTTCCTTCACCTAAATAACTAATGAAATCAGGATTTCCTTGTAAAGCACTTTGTGTTGCATTTACGATAAATACCTTAGCTCTCTGCTCTTCAAATTGTACAGAGATAAATTGGTTAATATCACTTTGAATTTGCCCAGCATACCAGTGAGAAGCAGGAACTGAATAGAAACGAGTGAATTTATTAAATGGATGTAATTGACCATCTAATGGTAAATTTTCATTATTAATACCATTAGTATCTAAAGGCATTTTTACACTACAAATAAAAGCTTGAATGTTAGCTCCTGGGTTTCCTTGTGTAATTGCAATAGAAACTGTATTTGTTTTACTTCCATCTACAAAACATAAAGCTGCTAATCCTTCATTTTGAGTAGTACCAGGAACCTTAACTAAAACTGGCTCTTGTGACTGCGCTCCTGTAACAATTACAGTAGTAGTAGCATCATTTCCTGCTGCATTATAAAAAAACAAACCATATAACTGTCCGTTATTTAAGTTTCCTGTACATGTTGCAGTATCACCTTGGTTTAAAGTGATTAATCCTCCTTGATTCCAATTAATTTTTGACATTTTTTTAAAGTTTTTGATTAGTTCCTTACTCTTTTAAAGATTTTCAGGTTTCTCTTAAACCAATCAACACACAGACTGTAGCTACTCAATTAATTATCTATCTGTTAATTAGCTTCTTAAAAATACTACTCAAATTAAACACCAATAACAACTAAACGTTATATTAATGTTAATCAATAGATTAACTAATCAAAACTTTTTCCTTATAAATTTTCTTCTGTTGAGTTCTTAGAGTATCTACGCCATTTTTCTAAACAATCAGTTATATCTTCTGGAATTTCAGAATTGAATTGCATAAACTCTCCTGTAGTTGGATGCGTGAACCCTAATGTTTTTGCGTGTAATGCTTGACGAGGAAGAACCTTGAAGCAATTATCTACAAATTGTTTGTATTTAGAAAATGTAGTTCCTTTTAATATTTGATCTCCACCATAGCGTTCATCATTAAATAACGTATGTCCAATATATTTAAAATGTGCCCTTATTTGGTGTGTTCTACCTGTTTCTAATTTACATTGAACCAAAGTTACATACGTAAAACGTTCTATTACCTTATAACGAGTCACGGCATGCTTCCCGAAATCTCCTTCAGGAAAAACAGTCATTTGCATTCTATCTTTAAAACTTCTCCCAATATGCCCTGTTATCGTTCCTTCGTCATTTTCAACATTTCCCCATACTAACGCATAGTATAAACGTTCCGTAGTTCTGTCAAAAAATTGTTTAGACAAATGTGCCATAGCAAACTCTGTTTTTGCTACCACTAATAAACCGCTTGTATCTTTATCTATTCTATGTACCAACCCTGGTCTATCACTACTATTATTAGGTAAATTTTCTATATGATGAATTAAACCATTTACCAAAGTACCTGAATAATTTCCATGACCAGGATGTACTACCATACCTGGTGGTTTATTTACCACAATTACTTGGTCATCTTCATATACTATATTAATAGGTATATCTTCAGCTACTAATAAGTTTTCATGTGGTGGATATGCTAATACTACCCTAACTACATCTTTAGGTTTTACCTTATAGTTAGATTTTACTGCAACTTCATTTACTAATATGTTACCTGCTTTTGCTGCTTGTTGAATTTTATTTCTAGTAGCATTCTCTATAAAATTCATTAAAAACTTATCTACTCTTAGCGGCACCTGTCCTTCAGTGGCTACAAAGCGATAGTGTTCATACAAATCATCATTTCCAATTTCTGGCGTTGTATCTTCCTGCATTCAATCAATAATTAGTTACCATTTCCATCTCCCAAAATCAAATTGATAGTTGTTTGTTTTGGTAATTTAGTTCCTGGTTTAATTTTAGCTCCTTTATGTTTTAGTCCTCTTACTACATCTTTTCCTAAATCTCTAACCCAAGTAACATCATTACCTACTTTAAAACCTATAGATTGTAAATGCGTAGTAGCTTGCCTACGAGTACGTCCATTTAAATCAGGTATTTCAACATCTCTATATTTGGATGGGTTTAGCGTTAAATAAATTTTTCTTCTTTCTTTCACAAAATCTCCTGCTTCGGGGTTTTGCTCCATTACTGACTTTTTAGGAAAGTTAGGGTTATAACTAGCACTATCAATTACTATATAATCTAAGTTTAGTTCGTTTAGTTTCTGCTCAACATTTGCTAATGACATTTTTTGTAAATCTGGTACTTGTATTTTTTGATTGTGATTGGTTGTTAAACCTAACCACCATTTTAATAAAAACACAAATGCAAAAATGCTTACTATAGCAATACCTAATTGTTTTAAAAACGTTTTGCTTTTTAAAAACTGTAATAACCCTTTAATATTCTCTGAAAAATTACTCATATAGATTTTTTGTAAGACGAAACAAATTTACTGTAAAAATAATAGATTTTATATATTCCTTTTTATGATTATTAATTTAACTTTAATTCATAGCTCATAATCATTATACTCCATTCTAAAAACCTCCATTCACTTTAATACACAGGAATCTTTTTGTAAGAAGTTTTTTTGGTAAGTTTGTAATACCAATTAAACAATCATTTCTAAGATTTAAAGCTTTTCAAAACATGAAAAAAAACATAGCTGTGGTCATGGGAGGATACTCTTCTGAAGTAGAGATTTCTTTACAAAGTGGTACTGTGGTTTTTAATCATATAAATAAAGATATTTACACACCTTATAAGGTACATATTCTTCCTGAAAAATGGGTAGTGGTAGAAAATGGGATTGAATTTGCTATTGATAAAAACGATTTTTCTTTTGTAAGAGAAGGGCAAAAAATAACATTTGATTGTGTTTTTAATGCTATACATGGTGCTCCTGGAGAAAATGGAGGTCTTTTAGCTTATTTTGATTTAATAAACCTAAAGCATACTTCTGCTCCTTTTTATCAAATGGCATTAACTTTTAATAAGAGAGATACTTTAAGTGTAGTAAAACACTATGGAATCCCAACAGCTAAATCTGTTTATTTTAATAAAGGAGATGTATATTCTGAAGATGCAATTATTGAAAAAGTAGGACTTCCTTGTTTTGTGAAGCCAAATAATGCTGGTTCTAGTTTTGGTATTTCTAAAGTCCATACTAAAGAGGAATTAAATCCTGCTATTGAAAAAGCGTATAAAGAAGATTCTGAAATTTTAATTGAAAGTTTTTTAGACGGGACAGAAGTATCTGTAGGTGTTATTGAATACAAAGGAGAGGTTATCGTATTACCTATTACAGAAATTGTTTCTGAAAATGATTTTTTTGATTATGAGGCTAAATATTTAGGAAAATCACAAGAAATTACTCCTGCTAGATTAACAAAACAACAAGAAGTACGTGTTAAAGAAGTTTCTAAAAAGGTGTATGAAATTTTAGGCATGAGCGGTTTTTCTCGTTCTGAATATATTTTAGTGAATGATGAACCTCATTTTTTAGAAATGAATACAGTTCCTGGACTTACCGAAGCGAGTATTTTACCTCAACAAGCCAACATACATGGTATTTCATTAACTGATTTATTTGGTAATGCCATTGAAGCTGCTTTACGTTAGAATATACTATTATAAAATTAAAAATATAACCAACTATACAATATTTAATTAATGAAAAAAGCTATTTTTCCAGGGTCTTTTGATCCTATTACTCTAGGTCATGTTGATATTATTGAACGTGGTGTTACTTTATTTGATGAGTTAATCATTGCTATTGGTATTAATGCTGATAAAAAATACATGTTTTCTTTAGAAGAACGTAAGCGTTTTATTGAAGAGACTTTTAAACATGAACCTAAAATAAAGGTGGTTACCTACAGCGGTTTAACCGTTAATTTTTGTAGAGAACAAAATGCTGAATTTATTTTAAGAGGTTTACGTAATCCTGCTGATTTTGAGTTTGAAAAAGCTATTGCACATACCAATCGTAAGTTATCAGAGATTGAAACAGTATTTTTATTAACTTCTTCTGGGAAAAGTTATATTTCTTCTTCCATTGTTCGTGATGTTATTAGAAATAATGGAGATTATACAGGCTTGGTTCCTGATGCTGTGAGAGTTTAAATTTTAACTATATATGAAAAAGTTACATTTTTTCCTAGCATTTTATGCTATTTCATTTATTATCAATGCTCAAAATTATCAAACAGGAGATACTATTTATTATGAAAAAGGTATTATTACACAATACAAAAACAAAGCAACCTCCTATTCTATAATTAAAAAAATAAAAAATGTTAATGAAATTACTTTTTATAAAGTAAATAATTTTATTCCTTCCGATACATTAAAATTATCATATAGATTATATGCCAGTTTTAGAACTAAAATCTTGGAAACTTTAAACTCTTCTGATGGAGAATTTAAAACCTTTCATAAAAATGGAAAACTGCAAAAAGAAGGGATTAAAGCCAAAGGAAAAAAAATAGGCACATGGAAATTCTGGTATCAAAATGGAAAGATTAGAGAAGAGCGTTTTTACCCTAAAAATATAACTTTAGCTAAAAACTTTAAACACTATAAAGTACTTAATTTTTGGGATAGAGAAGGAATTCAAACAATAACTGATGGTACTGGTTTTTTTGAATTTAAAAAAGGAAAAACTATTTATAAAGGTTCTTATCAAAAGAAACTGAGACATGGTAAGTTTACAGAAATAAAAAATGGAAAAACACAGTTTGAAGAGTACTATATAAGAGGTAAACTAAAATCTGGTACAAGCTGGGATGAAAATGGTAAAACATATAAATATAAACAAGTTTTTAAGCAACCTCGTTATAGAAAAGGACAAGAAAGCATAAAGAAACATATAATAAAAAACTTTAATATGCCTAGATATGCTGTCAAGAACAATATAGCTGGTAAAATTATAGTTAATTTTAGAGTTACTAAAAAGGGGCTTTTAGACGATATTAAAGTTGCTAAAAAACTGTGTCAACCCTGCGATGCAGAAGCTATTAGAGCTGTAAAAAGTATGGGAAAATGGAAACCTGCAAAGTATAGAGGTAAAAATATTAATATAAGATACAGCATCCCTTTAACACTATAATGTAGAATGATGAAAAAACTAACCTTACTTCTATTCATCTGTTTATATGCCTGCAAACAAAATTCTACACAGGTAAATACGGGATTTAAAACTTTATTTGAAAAATCTAACGGAACTGAGACTCCTGAATATAATGCCATTATTCAGTTTTATAAGAATTTAGCTAAAGTATATCCTGAAATTTCTTTTTTTGAAATGGGTATAACTGATTCTGGAAAACCATTACATTTGGTAATTTTCAATACCAAAGGAGCAACTACTTTAAAAGATTTAAAAAGTTCTACGAAAGCTCGTGTATTAATCAACAACGGCATTCACCCTGGTGAGTCCGACGGTATTGATGCTTCTATGTTATTACTAAGAAACTTAGTTCAAAACGATTCTTTAAAGAACAAATATGCTAATGCTTTGATTGGAATAATTCCTGTTTATAATATTGGAGGTGCTTTAAATAGAAACTCACATACTAGAGTCAATCAAAATGGCCCTAAAGCATATGGTTTTAGAGGTAATGCGCAGAATTACGATCTTAATCGAGATTTCATAAAGCAAGACACTAAAAATGCGGCTAGCTTTGCTACTATTTTCCACACTTTAAACCCCGATGTTTTTATTGACAATCATGTTAGTAATGGTGCAGATTATCAATACGCCATTACACATTTATTTACACAACATAACAAACTGGGGAACTCTTTAGGGAAGTACTTAGAGGAAGAAATGCGTCCTTATATAGAAAGCTCATTAGAAACCAAAAATATACCTATTACACCTTACGTGAATGTTTGGGGAACGACTCCTGAAAAAGGTTGGTCACAGTTTTTTGACTCTCCCAGATATTCTACAGGTTATACTACGTTATTTAACACTTTAGGTTTAATGGTTGAAACACACATGCTAAAACCTTATAAAATTAGAGTGGAACAAACCTATGAACTTCTTTTTTCTGCTTTAGACTTTTCTGTTGAAAATAATGCCCGAATTAAAGAGTTAAGAACCAATGCTACTCAAGAAATAATTGCACAAAAAACATATCCTATCCATTATAAAGTGGATAAGAATAACCCCACTAAGCTTAATTTTAGAGGTTATGAAGGAACATACATAGACAGCAAGGTTACTAATGGTAAACGGTTATTATATGATGCTTCTAAACCTTACAATAAGCCTGTACATTATTATAATCAGTTTTTACCTATTAAAAAAGTTACTATCCCTAAAGCATATATTTTAAAACAAGGATGGCATAAAGTTATTGACCGATTAAAAATGAACCACATAGCTTTTACTACTTTTAAAAAAGATACAACTATTAAGGTTGAAGTACAACACATAAATAGTTTTGATACTAGAAAAATGGCTTATGAAGGTCATTACTTACACTATAATACAACTGTAAAAAAATCTACTAAAGAGGTTCATTTTAAAACTGGCGATCTTTATATCCCAACACATCAGGAAGGGATTCGTTATTTATTAGAAACTATGGAGGCAGAAGCTATAGATTCTTTTTTCAATTGGAACTTTTTTGATACTATTTTACAACGTAAAGAAGGGTTTTCTTCTTATGTTTTTGAAGACATTGCTGCTTCTTTTTTAAAGAATAATCCAGACATTAAGAAAAAGTTAGATCATAAAATTAAAATGGATTCAACTTTTGCTAAGGATCCTTATGCTCAGTTAAATTTTGTGTATAGCAAAACTCCTCACTATGAGGAAGCTCATTTACGTTTGCCTATTTTTAAAATTGTAGAATAACTGCTTTTGGCTTACTAATAAAAAACCCCGCTAATTGCGAGGTTTTTTATTAGTAATTTCTATACTTTTTAGTTTCTTCAAAAATATGCTCTAGTATTTTTTTCTCTCGTTCATCAAACTCAACACCTCTCCTTTTCATTACTACTTCTGCTACCTCAAATACTTTATTCGTTTTATATTCAGTAAAACCAGAAGCGCCTCCCCAACTATATGATGGCACAAAATTCCTTGGAAATCCACTTCCAAAAATATTCGCTGAAACCCCAATAACGGTTCCTGTATTAAACATAGTATTAATTCCACACTTAGAATGATCTCCCATCATTAAACCACAAAACTGCAAGCCCGTTTTGGCAAATCTTCCTGTTTCATAATTCCATAATTTAACTTCCGCATAATTATTTTTGAGGTTAGAATTATTCGTGTCTGCTCCAATGTTACACCATTCTCCTAATACCGAATTTCCTAAATAACCTTCATGCCCTTTATTTGAACATCCAAATAACACAGAATTATTAACCTCTCCTCCTACTTTACAATTAGGTCCTATAGTAGTTGCTCCATAAATTTTTGCGCCCATTTTTACTACTGAATTCTCGCAAAGCGCAAAAGCACCTCGTATTAAAGCGCCTTCCATTATTACTGTATTCTTCCCAATGTATATTGGTCCTTTAGATGCATTTAAGGTAGCAAAGGTCAATTCAGCACCTTCCTCAATAAAAATAGCTTCTCTGTTAATACAATTTACCGTTTCTGGTATTGGTTCAGAAGTTCTTCCTTCAGTAATCAAATCAAAATCGGCTTTTATTGCTTTATCATTCAAAGAGAAAATATCCCATGTATTTCTAATTTGAATAATCTCCTCTTCAAACTCTATCTGCTCATAATTAGCAAATTCTACTTCTTCTTGTGAATCCGTAGTATGAAAAGCAATAACATCTTCTCCTTTAAATATGGCTTGATTTACAGACAAACTTTTTACCATCTCAACTAATCGCTTAGTTGGTAAAAAAGAGGCATTTAACAGCACATTTTCAGCCATTTCTACCATCGGGTATTTTTCCTCTAAATATTCTTCAGTAATTGTTGTGGTAGTGTAACTTAAAAATCTTTCCCATTTTTCACGAATGGTAAGTATTCCTACTCTAATATCAGCGACAGGTTTGGTATACGTAAATGGTAATAATGCATTTCTTACATCACCATCAAATAATATATAATTCATAGAATTCTCAATTTCCAGTAGAACAAACTTACAATAAAAAACCGATTGTTATGATAACAATCGGTTAATAAAATATAGATTAATTTTTCCTTATTCTTTAACAAAATGTTTTACACCTAACTTGTCTCCAGAAGCAATTTTAAGCAAGTACATACCAGCTGGTAATTCTTGTACATTTACTTCTTTTTGTAATGAAGATATTTGTTGTGTTTGTATTAATTTACCTGTATAGTCATAGATTTGTACGTCTGCATTATTAGCTGCTAATGGTAAATCTATCTTTACACTATTTTTAGCTGGGTTTGGATACAATGCAAAGTCTAATCTATTCTCTTGAGCAATACCTAATACTGGTGTTGAACCTGAGTTAGCTGTTAAAACAAAATCTCCTGCAGTATTACCATTTCCATTACCTTGTATGGCAGAAGTATAAAATGTTACTTTTCCTTCGTTTGTTGCTGGAGAAGTCCATTTTACCGTCCATGATAGCTGTCCATTTCCACTACTTGTATGTGTTGCTCTTTCTCCACTATTTACTGCTTGAGTATCCGATCCTCCAGAAGCAAATGTCCCTACTTTAGCATTATCTGAATCCTTTTCTGCAGTTACTTGAAAACCAGAAGCAGCAGCTGATGCAGTTCCTGTAAGTGTTATAGTCACATCATACTCTGTATTTAACTCATATCCTGCTGTAGGTATATTTGTTGTTACTGTTATATTTTGATCCTTTATTAATGGTCCAGAATGACATTGTATACACGTTGATTTGTCAGCATCCCCTCCATTTGCTGCAATATCACCTGGAGATCCAGAGTAAGCATTAGTCCTACCTCCAGAAAAAGATAATAGTAAAAAAGCAGTTATTGGAAGAGCTAATAAAGTAGCTTTGAATAAGTAGTCTTTTTTCATAATTGTTAAATGTTTAAGTTTTTGTTTACGTTACTAACATCTTTATTAAATTAAAACATAGAAACTGTTTTTTTATCAACGTTTTCAACTCAACACTGATGTTATTAATACGACAGTTGTCGCAAAAAAAACCCTACCTTACATTTTTATAATTATCTTTACCTCGTAAAAATATATTTATGAAAAAAATATTAGTTCTTATACTAGCCATCATTACTTTAATAGCAGCTCTTTATTATGCCTTTATTTACTTTATACCTTATAGTGAAGGTGTTAGATCTGGTGAACTCATAAAAATTAGTTATAAAGGTGTTATGGTTAAAACTTGGGAAGGAGAAATTAGTCAAGGAATTTCAGGTGCTCAAATTTTTTCTTTTTCTGTAGAAGACAATAAGAAAAAAGTAATTGAAAACTTGCAAAAATTTCAAGGTAGGTATGTAAAAGTTCATTACAAAGAACGTTTTGGTTCTTTTTTCTGGTTGGGAGATACTAAATATTTTATTACTAAAGTAGAAGAAGAAAGTTCTCCACATTTTAGAGGTCTTACCCAAGAAGATGACAATGATAAAACAGAATAATTTTAAACAGGTTGAAGACACCCGAATTACTATTTCGGAATTAATGCTTCCTTCACACGCTAACTTTAGTGGAAAAATTCATGGTGGCTATATTTTAAATTTAATGGATCAAATAGCCTTTGCTTGTGCATCTAAACACTCGGGAACTTATTGTGTGACTGCTTCTGTAGATACTGTTGATTTTTTAAACCCAATAGAAGTTGGTGAGTTAGTCACTATGAAAGCTTCTATAAACTATGTTGGTAGAACTTCTATGGTAGTAGGTATACGAGTAGAGTCTCAAAACATACAAACAGGAAAAGTTAATCACTGTAATTCTTCTTATTTTACTATGGTTTCTAAAGATGAACATGGAAATAGTGTGCCCGTTCCTGGAATTATTATTAATGACGATATTGAAATACGTCGCTTTTTAAAAGCTATTAAACGTATAGAAATGAAAAAGATACGTCAAGAAGAATTTGACAGTGACCATTTTATTCCTGATAACTACATAAAAGATTTAGAAAACTACAACGTTAAAATTGAACTATAATACATGCCTGAAATTATTGATTTAAGTCAGGATATTTTTGAGGGAATGCCTGTTTATAATGGACTGCCTCAAGTTAAAATGTCCGTACATAATACCCATGAAGAGTGGAATGGTATTGAAAACCCTACCACGAATACTCCAAGCGTATATAAATTAGAGCTAGGTGAACATACAGGTACTCATGTTGATGCTTTAAACCATATGGCAGCAGAACATAAAGGAAAGTCTATAGATACCATGCCACTTTCTATGTTTTATACGGAAGGGATTTGCCTTGATTTTTCTAATAAAGGATTACGTGAGTTAATTACTTCAAATGAAATAAAAGAAACTTTAGCTAAAACTGGTTTACAAATAAAAAAGGGAGATACTGTTTTACTATACACCAATCATTATAGAAAACATTTTAATACTGAAAATTGGAAAAATGGTCCTGGTATTACAGCTGAATGTGCTAGATGGCTTGGTGAACAAAAAATTGCAGCCTTTGGTGTAGAAACCATGTCACCAGGAGTTCCAAAAATATCAAATAAAGAGGTACATCATATTTGTGGAGAATTAGGGTTTACCCATTATGAAAATATGATTAATCTTCACGAGCTTATTGGACGGGGAAGGTTTCAATTTATTGCACTCCCTTTAAAAATTAGAGGAGGTACTGGTTCTCCAGTAAGAGCTATAGCTGTTTTTTAAGAACTGTCATTATTTGTTTAGCCTAATACAAAAACATACTTTTGTAATATTATGTTTAATAAAATTAGCCTTTGAATCGTACATCAAAAAACTGGAAAGAAAAACTTCATGAAATAATTTATGAAGCTGACACACCTGCTGGTAAACTGTTTGATATTATACTGCTAATCGCAATTTTATCATCTGTACTTTTTGTAATGCTAGAAAGTGTAGCTAGTATTGAATCTCAATATGGAGCTTTATTAAACATTGGTGAATGGGTGTTAACTATTCTTTTTTCTGTAGAATACATTCTTCGTATTATTTCTATAAAAAAACCAAGTAAATATATTTTTAGCTTTTATGGAATTATTGATTTTCTATCAACAATTCCTAAATATCTTTCTATTTTTTTTATTGGAACACACAGTTTAGTAGCTCTTAGAGCCTTGCGTTTATTAAGAATCTTTAGAATTTTAAAGTTAGCTCGTTTTATTGGTGAATCTAATAATTTTATTAAAGCATTAAAAGCAAGTAGAGCTAAAATAGCGGTATTTTTATTTTTTGTACTGATTTTATGCTTAATCCTTGGTACAGTAATGTATTTAATAGAAGGCGGAGATAATGGTTTTACAAGCATTCCTAGGAGTGTTTATTGGGCAATTGTAACACTAACTACGGTTGGTTATGGAGATATTGCTCCACATACACCTTTAGGTCAGTTTATTGCAAGTATTATCATGATTTTGGGTTATGGTATTATCGCCGTTCCCACTGGAATTGTGACTTCTGAAATGACCAAAAGTGATATTCACTTAAACACGCAATCATGTCCACATTGTTCACACGAACAACACAATGATGATGCTATATTTTGCAATCAATGTGGTAATAAATTACACGATTAATGACAAACACTCTTATTACTATAGTAGGTGCTACCGCCATTGGAAAAACAGCGTTAAGTATTAAGCTAGCACAACATTTTAATTGTGAAATTATCTCTTGTGACTCCCGTCAATTTTATAAAGAAATGACCATTGGAACTGCAGTTCCTGATACTGAAGAATTAGCAGCTGCTCCTCATCATTTTATTCAAAATAGAAGTGTATTTGACGATTATAATGTAGGTCAATTTGAAAAAGATGCTCTCAGTACTTTAGATACTCTTTTTAAAAAGAATCCTATACAAATTATGGTTGGAGGTAGTGGTTTGTATGTAGATGCTGTTATTAATGGTTTAGATTACTTTCCAGATGTGGATACTGAAATACGTAAAGATTTAACTACTCAGCTTGAGGAAAAAGGAATTATACATTTACAAGCACAGTTAAAAGAATTGGATATTGAAGCATACAATACTATTGCTATTGATAATCCGCATCGTTTAATACGTGCTTTAGAAATTTGTATTGGTACAGGAAACACTTACTCTTCGTATAAAAACAAGCCCAAGCAACCTCGTAATTTTAACGTAATTAAAATTGGCTTAACAGCTGATAGAGAAATTATGTATGACCGTATTAACAAACGAGTGGATATTATGATGCAAGCTGGTTTATTAAAAGAAGCTGAAAGTTTATATACTCATAAACATTTAAATGCTTTACAAACTGTTGGCTATAGAGAATTATTCTCTCATTTTGATGGTGAATTTTCTTTAGATTTTGCTATTGAAGAGATTAAGAAAAATACGAGACGATTTGCCAAACGTCAAGGAACATGGTTTAGGAAAGACAAAAACATATTATGGTTTGATTTTCAAAAAGATGTAAATCAAATTATTAATGCCATTGTCACATTTTTATCCCAATAAAGCAATACTTATTTTAATTTTATTCCTTAATTCTTATTTTTATGCTCTTATTCTTCATATTACAACGCTTATTCTTTTATTGTTGTTTTTAGAGGGATTTTGGCTATATATAGGGTTATTTTATTACTACATTTACACATTCAAACTTAAAAACTATACGTATGCCATCTACGATTCCATACGATCCTTCCTTGGTTTTGGGAAATATCGTCACACAAGAAAAATTACAAAACATTGTTCAAATTTCTAAGTTACAAGCTCCTGCTGATAGTGCTGAAAGTGAATTAAATTCTTTAATTGCTTTAAAACGAAGTATTGACATGACCATTCAAGAAATGATTGGAATGGGTATTGATGCCGATGATGTAATTGCTGAATCTAACCAAGTTGGAGACCAAATAAAAGCAGCTGTTGTACAATATGCAAAGGCAAAGATTGCTTCAGAAAAAGCTATTCAACCTTTAAAAGCTAAAATGAATGCAGTTAACGAAAGTGTTGAAAGTCCTATTGATTATAACAAAAGTCAATTAAAGGAATTAGCCATTTCATCAGATTCTTTACAAATGAACTCTCAATATTTTTCATTTGATCAAAATTCACAAAGCTCTGCAAGTCATGCGGCAACTGTAGCCTCTTTTGTTAGTGAGTCTTTAAGTATTTTTGGAGAAGGAAGATCTTCTCAAGCTTCTGCTTCTGCACAAGCACAAATGAACAGCCAACACTCACTTCATAGTATTGCTGGAACTATGGTTATTACCATTACTTGTACGCATAAAAATGCTCAAGTATTTGCTCCTTATATTTTAGATGTAGATAAAGCGGTTAGAGTTTGGAACTCAATGTATCCTGACAACATGATTAATACCAACAGTCCTGGATCCATTGCTGAAATTGAAGCTAAATCGGATACTAGAGGTGATAAATCTTTTAATTTATTATCTGGTGCTACTTATGGTTCTTCTTTTGTAGGAATGGTTCACGTTTTAAATACTACAGAATCAGAATCTTCTCAAAGTATGGAGTCTGTTGCTGCATCTTTACAAGAGACTTTTGATATTGGAGGTTGGTTTGCTTCTGGTACTGGTGGATTTGGTGTTAGTTCTACTTTTTCAAACAGTGCTAAAAACTTATTAAGTACACAAAATGTTACTTCTCATGCTACGTTGATTACTATGGGAATTATTCCATCTATAAAATCAAACCAAGTAAAAATGGCTGTACAGTCTTTTACAGATTTTGACCCTAAAAAATCTATGGAAGAGTTAGCTACTTTACAAGGTGCTACCGCTAGTGAAAATAATACCGTTGGTGAAGCTGCGACTGCTGCAAGAACAGGTGAACAAATGATTCAGTTAAAGAATGCTACCATTTCTGCAACTTTGAGTGGGGTTTCTGAAATTGACGATGGTCAAAATCAAATTATTGACACTAACTCTATGATGACTGCTTTAGAAGATTATATAAACAAATGTATCGAAGGAGGTAATAATATTGGTGTTCCTATCAACTATTATCTAAAACCAGTTACCCAATCTGAAATTGCCAGAGCATGGTTGGCTAAATATTACCCTAATAAATTTAATAAAGCTGGTGCGGCTGATGATAGTGCAGATACTTCATCTGGAAGTAGCTCAAGTTCTTCGGATTCATCAGATTCATCTGACTCATAATATAAACCATACTAACCAAACACCAGTTCTTAGTTTTAACAACTAAGAACTGGTTTAAAAACGATACTATTATGCCTAAATATTATGTACAAAACTTCACGTATGATGGTCCTGGTGACTCTCTTTGTTATGGAGAAATGGGAGCTCATAACCACGATCAATCTAATCAATTTACCATAGATGTTAAAGCCTATTTAACTTCACAAGGAGCAACACATATTAGAGAAGGACATTTTCAATCTAATCAAAATAAACCAGCCAACGGAAAACTATTCAAGTGGAAGGATAACAAATGGGTTAAAGCTTAAAAAATATTTTTTAACATAACGTATTCAAGTAGTAGTAACCTATTGTTAGTGCTACTTATTTCTATTTAAATGAATAACACAAAAAATATTAATTTAAAAATTTATTAGGATTGAAAACTTTTAATGATTTTGATAAGAAAATGCTACAGGAAATTAGTGCCTTTCATAAGGATGGTATTATTGACTTAAAACGTTTTTTAGAAAGTATTTTCTTCAACAAATCATTAGGTAAGGCTTTAATTGTTCAGCTTAATGAGCAATACGCAATGTACTTTTTAACTGTTGAAATTTATAACAATAATGAAAAAAAGAAGATTGCCATTCAAGAATTAAGTCAATTAGTTGCTTTATTAGATTATTTAAATACTAAAGGAATTATTTCAATTTTTAGAGATTCGCATTACTTAAGGGAACGTATGTTTTTTATTAGTAATGAATTTGATAATCCTAAAATTGAGCATACTAAACTTATTTTAAATGCACATGGTTGGTACAGTGCTAAACCTGAAGAAATAAGAGATAATACCAATACTATTGTTTATAAAGGAATCCAATTTAATGATAGTTTTTTTATCATTAAAAACATGGTTGGAAAACTTATTGTTTCTGATAAAATTTTTGAACTCCTTAAAGAAAAAATACCGGAAACTGTACCTTATACTGAGCCCAAAAAGCCTGAAATTATTGAACCTCAAATTTCTTTTTTCAAAAAGTATAAGCATACTCTTTTAATATGGATTCCTGCATTATTACTGCTTTCTATTTCATCATTTTTTTTTAATCATCATCATAAAAAAACCAAACAGTTACTTCAAAAATATGATTCAATAACAAATCATATAGCTACAAAATCCTTATCATCAAAAACAAAACCAGTACAAAAAAAATATGGTATTGATGTCTCTAGGTGGAATGGTACTATTTTAAATACTACTTTACCAGATAGCCTTGGTTTTATTATATGTAAAGCTACCGAAGGTGTAACACTTACAGACCCAAAATTTACATACAATTGGCAACGAATTTCGGAACTTCAATTAAAAAGAGGCGCTTATCACTTTTATATCACAAAAGATAGCCCTGTAGAACAAGCTTCTTTTTTTTGGAAACATATTAAAAATAGAAAAAACAAAGACTTCCCTCCTATTGTAGATATTGAGAGCGCTAGTTCAATAACTGATGATGAAAATATTCAAAAAAACTTACTTAGTTTTTTAACGCATTTGGAAAACTTGTCTGGTGTTACACCTATGATTTACTCTAGTTATTATTATGCTAATGCTCATTTAACCGATAAACGTTTTGCTAAATACGGACTTTGGATTGCTGATTATGATTCTTCTGTTGCTCCAAAAATTCCAATAGTTTGGCGAACTAAAGGCTGGATACTTTGGCAAAAAACATCCACCTTTTCTATTAATTCGCATCTATCGGACTTAAATGTTTACAATGTAAATTTAAAGTAGAAAGTATCTTTTTTTAATTAGAATTAAGGTTTTTTACTTTAAAACGATTAAAACAAAAAACTCAGGCTTCAATATAAAACCCGAGTTTTTAACATTTGAAAAAACTAACTAAATAGTTTAATCACCCTTCTAATCTATGAAATTTTTAACGCCTACCAGCTACCCAAATCCTAGCTTTACGTACTTTATGCTTTCTATCGTATACAAAAGCTATATTTTTCACTACGCGTCTACCTCCTTTTAAATCTATCACCCTTGATTCAGATCCTTTTCTAAACATATATTTCAATGGAATTAAATCTTTTCTTCCATTGCCATAAGTCACTACCATTTTTGTCATATGAATAGCACCTCCAGTTACCTTTATTTTTAGTTTAGAAAACTTACCCTTGGTTTTTCCTACATGAATTACATCAATTTCAGGCACCCAATTTATTTGTCTACTGCCAATAAGAGTCCATGATTTTGGTCTTTTAGTCTCTACCTTTTGTGGTTGGGTAAAAGCGTTTATATTTACAATACATCCTAATACCAATACATATATCATTAGTGTTCTCATACGCTTTTGTTTTTATTATTTAGTTATTAGACCTTATTTCTGTTAAAAAGTTTAAAATATTTGTCATTTTTTTTCAAAAAAACTGAGCAAACAATATTTCTTACTGGTTATCTGCTATGAAAAACTAAGCTCTATGAATTAAAAAATAATAACTTACAGAAACGTCCATACATCCTAGAAATGAAAAAATCGTTTAAAACTGCATTTCAAACGATTTTTATATTTATTTCTTAAATATTATTTATTCCATTAATTAACCTACTCAATTACTGTTATAGGCTTATCTTTTATTCCTGCATAAAAAACTATTATTTCAGCAGGAACAATATCTTTATTTTCTCCATAATGCCATTGATTTACCAATTCAACTATTGGATCACCTGCTTTTAGGTATAGTGTATCTTTTTTACGGCTAATAACTGTTAACTCTCCTTTTAAAAGTACTCCTGCATTAATCACTGGATGTTTATGCCACTTTAACTTTGTTTTAGGTGGAATTTCTATTTTTAACACCGTAACTTCTGGAGTACCTTCTGGATAAGTTGGTAAATCAGTTCCATTCCAACTTCTGGAAGTTTTAGCTAGTTCAGTTACTTGTATCTTTGTAATACCTTCTGTACTTTGTTTGCACCCCAACAATGTAATTACAATTAAATAGCCAATTACAAACTTTATTCTCATTAGTATTTTCATTTGTTACAACTCCTTAAAAAAGTTATTTATTCAAAATTTCATCTGCAAAAGAGTTACATAACAAAAAGGTGTTTTTTACATCTTCAAAAGTTGTTTTCGGGTTAATTAAACACATACGTAATACCACTTGTTTATTTAGTACAGTAGTTACCAATAATGCCTCTCTAGACTCCATCACCTTTTGTGATATTTGCTGATTTAATTTATCTAACTCTTCTTCTGATAAATTAAGCCCAATTGGATTATATCTAAAATTGATTACTGCTAAAGTTGCTGGCGATATAATTTCCCAATTTCTACTTTTACGTAACATTTTTTCTACTTCATCTGCCAAATTTATATTATAAGTTACCGCTTTTTTAAAGGTATCCAATCCATATGTTTTTATAGACATATAAAACTTTAAAGCACGGAAACGTCTAGTTAATTGAATCCCATAATCATAAAAATTAATTTCAGACTCATTCCCTTCAATATCTCTTAAATATTCTGGTTTTTCGCTAAAAGTTCCACTTAACCAAGAAGCATCTTTAACTAATAAACATCCTATTTCATAAGGTTGAAAAAACCATTTATGGGGATCTACTGTTAACGAATCTGCTCTTTCAATTCCTCGTAATGCTCTAGCTCCTTTTTCAGCTAAAATTGCAGCACCACCATAAGCACCATCAACATGCATCCATAAGTCTTCTTCTTCACAAATATCAGCAATATCATTTAGTGGGTCAACCGTTCCTGTATTAGTTGTTCCTGCTGAAGCAATAAAACAAAATGGCTGTAATCCTTCCAATCGATCTTTTGCTATCGCATTTTTTAATTTATTAATACTTATTCTAAATTCTAGATCAGTTGGCAACACTCGTATTTGCTCTTTTTTAAACCCTAATACACGAATAGCCTTAATATTAGATGAGTGCGCTTGATCAGATAAATAAATTACCGCTTTTGAAAAATCATCTCCACATTTTATTCTACGAGCAGTTACCAAAGCTGTTAAATTTGCCATAGATCCACCGCTAGTAAAAATACCACCTCCCTGTTCTACAGGAAAGTTATACATTTTTAATAACCAATTCATCGTGACTATCTCTAACTCTGCCGCTGCAGGAGATACCATCCAACCTCCTGAAAAAATATTAAATCCAGTTGCTAATGTATCTGCCATTGTACTAACAAAGTTACTTGGTCCTGGCACAAAAGAAAAAGCTTTAGGATGTGATATTACTGTACTGTTAGGTATTACATTATCCATGACAAATTCTAAAACTTCTTCTGCAGGCATTCCTTCATTTGGTGCTTCTTGTAAAAAAACACTATCCATTTCTTTCCTACTTGCACTTACTACTGGTTTTTTATCTTCTAAAGTAGCCCAATGTTCAGCTATTATATCAACTATTTTATATCCGTAAGATTTCATTTCTTCTTTTGATAAATCAAAATGAGCACTCATATTCTCTGTATTTTTATGTTTTCTGCAAAATTAAGATAATTCCTTCCTTTTTATTGGTTTTCATTTTCATTTCATCTAGCATAAGATACCATTCACCGATAGTTTTACCTATTCTCAACTATTTCAAACCATTAAAGCTTTAATTCTAAAGTACCTTTGAAGCATAAACTTTCTAGTTTATTTTTCATTTTTATAGTTTTTAAATAGTTTTAAAGAAGTACATCCGGGGGGATTTACTTCTTTTTTATTTTAAAAACACTCTTTAAACATCCTCTAACTCCATCTATTTTTATTTCATCGATCTATACATACCATTCACCTATAGTTTTTTAAGAATCACCTAAAACTCAAAAATAAAAACTAACTACTCTATTACTTTTACATAAAATTTCATTTTTTCATTTTTATATAGTTTTGATTTGTTTAAAGTAAAAAGAAGTTTTCCTTAAAAAGGACAGCTTCTTTTTCTTTTTAATTCATTTAGCATGACCCAATGCTTTCGAGTATTTCAATTTTTATCTTCTTCTTAAGGTTTTTGGCATGTTCTTTTCCTTATTTTTGCGCATTAAAAGTTTTATTTTGAAAAGACTATTCATCCTTACATTTTTATTTTTAGCTGTTCAAGGTTTTTCTCAAACCAAAAAAATCAAAGTACTTTCTAGTCAGTTTTCAGAAGCAGATGAAGAAAAATATCCTGGTGCTACTATTTTAATTGGTGATGTTAAAATAGCTCATGAAGGAGCTACTTTAGACTGTAAACGCGCTTTATTGTATAAAAAGAAAAATTTATTTAAAGCAGCTGGAGAAGTAGTTATTGAACAAGGAGATAGTATTATTCAATATTCTGATTACGCCATTTATAATGGTAACACCAAAAAAGCTAAATCATGGGGTAATGTTGAGGTAAATGATAAAGAAATGAAAATGACTACAGACACACTTCATTTTGATAGAAAAGCACAAGTTTTATATTATGAGCATGGTGCTACTATAAAAGATAAAAAAAACACACTTAAAAGCTTACGTGGCACTTATTTTTTAGAAGATAAAAAGTTTACTGCTAAATCTAAAGTAACTGTGGTAAATACTAAAAATCATTTAGAATCAGAACATCTAGATTATTATACTAACTCCAGTTTAGCATACCTATACGGCCCTAGTACTATTACTAATTTAAAAGATAGTACAAAAATTTATTCAGAAAGAGGTTTTTACGATACTAATACTGAAGTTTCTTATTTTGTTAAAAGAGCCAAGTTATTTTTAAAGAATAGGACAGTTGAAGGTGATAGTTTATACTACGATAAAAGAAAAGGGTTTGCTTCTGCTACCAATAATATTAAAGTAATTGATACGCTTCAAAACATGGTTACTAAAGGTAATTATGCTGAACTATATGAGGAAAAAGACTCTATTTTTATCATTAAAAAAGCCGTAGCCATTTCTGAACATCAGAAAGACTCTATGTATATTCATGGTGATAAAATTTTAATCACTGGAAAACCTGAAAAAAGAATTGTTAGGATTTTTAATGATGTGAAAATTTTTAAATCTGACTTACAAGGTAAATGTGACTCTATCCATACAAGTCAAGTTACTGGGTTAACTAAAATGTTTAAAAACCCTATTCTATGGTCAGGTAAAAGTCAGATTACTGGTGATAGTATTCATCTATTATCTGAGAAAAAAACGAACAAACTAGATTCTTTATTTGTAATACAAAACTCTTTTATTATTCAAAAAGATTCCTTAGCTATTGATGATTACAATCAAATTAAAGGTCGTAATATTTATGGAAAGTTCATTAAAAATGAAATTAAAACGATGTTAGTTAAAGGGAATGCTGAATCTTTATACTTTAGTAGAGATGATGATACCCAAAAACTAGAAACAATTACTAAAGAAATTGCTAGTGATATTGAATTTACTTTAGAAGATAATGAGATAATAGAAACTAAATATTTTAAGAAATCTGAAGGAAAAACTTTTCCTCCTTCTGAGTTTCCAAAAGATGAAAAAAAGTTTAGAGGGTTTATTTGGCGTGGCAATGAGCAACCATTAACTATGGAAGATATATTTATAGACGATGCTCCTACAACAATTAAAAAAGATGACCTCAAGACTACTACTTCTAACAAGGGTACTACTGATAAAAAAATTAATAAAGATGTATTAAAAGCTCAAGAGCAACTCACAAAAGAAAGCTTAAAGAAAAAAACTTCTCCTAAATATAATTTTAAAAAAGAGTAAATATTGCTATATTGCTCAAAGGGAAAACTAAGATAAAGGGTAAAATCTACTACTCTATCTAACTTTTTCATAGCACATATAACCTAAACTTATATTTTAATGAAGGAGGATTTTTTTAAACACCAAGGACAGACTACACCACATTCTTTAGCTATTGAAATTTCGCATGCCTATGGTAATTATATTTATGATACCTCAGGTAATAAATTATTAGATTTTGTAGCGGGTGTTTCTGCAAACAGTTTAGGCCATAATCATCCTAAAGTAAATAGCGCCATTAAAGACCAGTTATCTTTATACACACATGTGATGGTTTATGGTGAGTTTATACAAAAACCTCAATTAGAACTGTGTAAAAAAATAGTAGCTACATTACCTGATGATTTATCTTCTGTTTATTTAGTTAACTCAGGAACAGAAGCAACAGAAGGTGCTTTAAAACTAGCAAAACGTTTTACAGGAAGGAGTGAAATTATCAGTGCTAAAAATTCGTATCATGGCAATACACAAGGTGCTATGAGTGTTTGTGGTTCTGAAAAGCAAAATCAAGCTTATCGCCCCTTAATACCTGGAATTAAGTTTATAACCTATAATAATGAAATTGATTTAGAGCAAATAACTACTAAAACTGCAGCAGTTATATTGGAAACTATTCAAGGTGGCGCTGGTTTTATAGAACCAACTAATGGTTATTTAACTAAAGTAAAAGAGAAATGTAAAGCTGTAGGTGCATTACTAATTTTAGATGAAATTCAAACTGGTATTGGTAGAACAGGTACTTTTTGGGGATTTGAAAACTATAAAGTAATACCAGATATTATTATAACAGGAAAAGGTTTGGGCGGAGGAATGCCTATTGGTGCATTTATTAGTTCACATGAAATTATGAGCTCCTTAAAAGAGAACCCTAAACTAGGACATATAACTACTTTTGGTGGACACCCTGTAATTGCAGCTGCAGCTTTAGCCACTATTGAGGAAATAACAAATGCTAATTTAACTAAAGAAACTTTAAGAAAAGAAAAGTTAATTCGTAAACTTTTAGAAAAACACTCAAAAATTAAAGAGATTAGAGGTCGTGGATTAATGTTAGCTGCTATAGTAGCATCAAGTGAAATTGCTAGTAATGTCATTTTAAATTGCCTTAAAGAAGGTTTAATTTTATTTTGGCTACTTTTTGAAGGAAAAGCTATTAGAATTACACCTCCATTAACCATTAGTGATTCTGAAATAGAAATAGGCTGCACTATTTTATTAAATGCCTTAAACGCTATTGATAATCAAAATCAATCTAGCCAAGAAGAAGAAGAATAACTGAGTTTTAACTCTAAGATACCTTATTTTTCATCTATTTAACTGTAGGTAAACTCCATTCATCTATAGTTAATTATTAACCAATCCATTTTATCTTTTTAAAGCTTTATTAGCATGTAATTTTACACTACCAATCAATAAAAAGTAGTGACATGCATAATTTAAAATCTTTTATAACTTATCTTTTCCTATTAATTATATCACTCCCAAATACTTTTTCTCAAGAGCCTTTTAATTGTGATTATCATGCTTATTTATTTCAAAGAAATGATGTATTTGCGGTTGATTTAGCTTCTGGCTCTTCTTACGAGGTTGCCACTGATATAACAGCAGGAAACATTAATGCTACTGGATACAACCCTAAAGATGGTTATATATGGGGATCTTTAAGTTATCCTGAAAAGACAATAGTAAGAGTTGGTAAAAATTTTTCTGTAGATATTTACACCATTGATGCATTACCAACATCCAATAGATATATTGGAGATGTAAGTTATGAAGGCATTTATTATTTAAAAGCCGGCAACAATACTTATTACATTATTGATTTAGATCCTACATCACCCAGCTACTTAACTTCATTAGGTACTGGCACTTTATCTCAAGGAATTGTTGTACATGATTGGGCTTTTAATGCATTAGATAATCTTTTATATACCGTTGAGAAAGGAACAAATAAACTTTATAGAATAGATATTACTACAGGAATTGTAGAGAATTTAGGGGAAGTTCCCATCTTATCAGGTTTAAATTACACTTACGGTGCTGTTTATTTTGATAATATGGGAAATTTTTATGTATCAGCAAATCAAACAGGCACTGTATATATTATTAATGAAGTTACCAATTTAACTAACGGAAGTACTATTAACTCTAATATTTTTGCTTTCGGTCCATCAAGCTCTAGTAATGATGGAGCTAGATGTCCTACGGCTCCTGTGCCTATGGAAGACTGTTCTAATGGATTTGATGATGACGGGGATGGTTTGGTTGATTGTGATGATCCTTCTTGCTCAGGAGTAGCCTCTTGTCCTACAATAGAAGCTCCTACAACTAGTGGTAACGAAGGAGGTCTTGAGAGTAACGATAGATTATCACAACAAATCAATAAACGTAATTTTAATCGTATTAAATCGAACTATAAATTCAACAAAAACAAAGCAAAAAGAATTTCAAAAAGTAGTTCTTATGGAAAAAACATAAAAAATAAAACCATCACTTTAAATGATTTTATTCCCTTAGGTGTAATTTTTGAAGATGAAGTTATTGAGTCTAGTCCAAAAGACCTAATTGCAATTACTAATGCTACAGATATATTATCTGTTGATTATCAAAAATCAGGTGAAACCATTGCTTCAATATTAGCTATTAAAACTGAAAAAGGTGTTTATGAGCATACTAAGTATATCTGTGACCGTCTACTAGGAGCTGAACTTTTATCTGTTTCAACAATAAATATACAGGGACATAATTTTATAAAATCAATCATAAAAAATGTAGACGGAGGTATTGAATTTGTTCTTAGTTTATCTGCAAAAACCGAAACAAATGGAGAAGAATTCAGTATTGATAGTCACTGGAATTTAGACAAATACACTAAAAATGTTAATTATTATAATTTTCAAGTATGGTCAAATACAGTAGACAATTTAGCTTTACTTGGCGAGGAAATTATTAAACTTTTAAATGTAAAAAAAACAATTAATAGTTATAGTTTATCTTCACCACCTCCTGTATTTGTTAGAAAAGGAGTCTACAAAAATGGGCAATTAAATCTAGATATTGTAAATGTTAATGCAAGTAAAAACATCCTATTTGATGCTGGTTTTAAACAAACAGAAACCAGTGAATTATCTCAAATGTCTTCAACTATTAACCTTGATAAAAAATACATGACAAATGTAACTGTAAATACAGGCAACTTATTTGATATTGGTTTTAGAATTGGTGATGGTACACAAACTCCTGATGATTTATTTCTTTCAGATGGCCCATGGGGAATTGATGATGCTGCTACAAGTACTCAAGTTGCATTATTTAATGTAAATCCCAACAATAAACAAGTGGCTATAGATGAATACGCTATTGAAAGAAACATTGAATTGAAAGCTACAACAAAAGAATACATATCGGTTTATAAAGCTTTCACTCCTCGATTTAAGCCTATGGATATTTCTAATTATAAAAGCTTACAATTTCAGGCTAAAGGAACCGGTAAACTTGAGATTAGATTTATAAAAAACAGTATCAATGTTTGGGAAAATCAACATGTAGCCACTGTTAACTTATCTCCTGAATTGGCTAATTATAATATACCTTTTGAAAACTTTACCTCTCCTTCTGAAAATATAGTATTATTTAACGATGTTGTTACCATAGTTTTTACCATGGTTTCTAATGATGGATTAGAGAAAAATAAAGAAATAACTATTAATGAATTAAAACTTACTAATACTACTACGCTAAGTTCAAATTCATTTACCAATAGTAGTGACAATAACTTAAAAATAACACCTAATCCTGTACGCACAAAAACAATGATTTACTTTACTAGTAATACCTCTGAAAGTAGTAGTTTTACACTTTATAACAAACTAGGACAAGTGATTTTAAATAAAGAAATATTACTTAAAAATGGAGAAAATAAAATCCCTTTCTCTAGAGATAACTTTTCCTCGGGTATCTACTTATTCAACATTAAGAGTTCAACACTAATGCTATCAGGAAAATTAATTATAGAATAATCTCAATTACCATTTAACGATAGTAATTAACCATTCACCTATACATAAGCTGTTACTATCTTCTAATAAACTATATTTAATATAAATAAAATATATTTGTTTAACGCTAAAAACCTTCGTACACGAAATTATGAGTTTAAATATTTTATTAGTAGAGGATGACGAAATAGAAAAGTTAAAGTTTGACAGAGCTTTAAAGAAGCTAGACTTGCAACACAATGTAATGAAAGCTAGTAATGGAGAAGAAGCTTTAGCGAAGTGCAAAGAAGTAATTCCTAATTTAATTCTTTTAGACTTAAATATGCCTAAAATGAATGGACTAGAATTTTTATCGCTTTTGCGTGCTGATGAAAACTTAAAATTTGTACCAACTGTAGTTTTTTCTACATCCAATAATCATCAAGATATGATAAATGCCTACAAAATAGGCATTGCGGGTTATGTTGTAAAACCATTGCATTATAATGACTACGTTGCCTTAATTGATAAGATTATTAATTACTGGACCGTTAATGAATTAGTTACTTTATAAATTTTTTACTATCTTTCATTACTAGTAAATAAATTGATTAATCCCCCAATAATAACTAGATGAAAGGAATAGTATTTACCGGATTTTTAGAAATGGTTGAAGAAAAATTCGGATTAGAAACTGCTGATACCATAATCACCAAGTCTAACTTAAAATCAGGAGGAATCTATACTACAGTAGGGACTTATGATTTTGGTGAAATGGTAAGTTTAATAACCAGCTTAAGCCAAGAAACCAATATAGAAGTACCTGCATTAATACACGCCTATGGACTTTATTTTTTTAACACCCTAAAAAAAGGATACCCTGATATTTTTAACCACTACCAAACGGCTTTTGGATTAATATCTGGTATAGAAAAACACATTCATGTTCATGTTAGAAAAATTTATCCTGATGCTGAACTTCCTTATTTTATAACTCACGAAGAAACCAAAGATAAACTCATTATTGAATACCGTTCTGAAAGAGCTATGTATCCTTTTGCTGAAGGACTCATGGAAAGAACTATAGAACATTATGGTGAAAACGCTTCTATTGAAAAAAAACTATTAGATGATAAGGGAACTAAAGTTTTATTTACCCTAAGAAGAAATGACCAATGATCGAATAAAAATTTTAGAACGTGCCTTACATAGAGCTACCGAAGCAAGGAAACAAGCTGAAGAGATACTTGAACAAAAATCGTTAGAACTCTATGAAATCAATCAAAAGTTAATAGCCAACAATACCACAATTGAAGCTTTGCTTAATGAGCAATCTTCTCAATTAAAATTAATTGTTGATAATTCTTCTCTTGGTATTGTTCTAACTCAAAAACATCAATTAATTAAAGTCAACAAAGCTTTCATACAACTTCTTGGATATACTGAAGAAGAGCTTATTCAAATGACTATTAAAGATATATCACATGAAGACAATCATGAAGAATCTTCCAAGTTAATTACTCAATTACATTCTGGAAAAATTGACAATTTTGCACTTAAAAAAAAGTATAAAAAGAAAGATGGTAATATTATTGTTTGTAGAGTTAATGTTAGTGCTGTAAGAAATACTAATGGTTCTGTTAAATATCAAATTGCACTAATTGAAGATGTTACACAAATGGAGCATAAAACTAGTCTATTAAATGCTCTTAATCAGCTTTCCATTTCTATTTTAGGCAAACGAGACTTACATGAAATTGCTTGGGAAATAGCCAAGAACACTGCTAATCATTTAAACTTAGAAGATTGTGTAGTGTATGCAATGAATAATGAAACCAATATGCTTACACCTATTGCGGCATATGCCAATATTCCTATTGAAAACTTTAATATTATTGACCTTAAAAGTATTCCTTATGGTAAAGGTGTTATAGGGAACGCAGCGAAAACAGGTAAATATCAGTTAGTAAACGATACTACTAAAAATAAAATGTATATTGTTGATGGATATAGACGTTTATCTGAGCTTACTGTGCCAATTATAGCTAATAATAAAGTTATTGGAATAATTGACTCTGAACATAGTAAAAAAGGATATTTTACAGAAGAACATGTTGAAGTTTTTAATAATATAGCAAGCCTTGCTTCTGCTCAGTTTAATAGCGCTATTAGTTTAATTAATGAAAAAAAGGCTTTACAAGAGAAAAATGTTTTATTACATCAATTAGAAAAAAATAATGAAGAATTAAAAAACTTTGCACATGTAGTTTCTCATGATTTAAAATCTCCCTTAAGAAGTATTTCTGCACTACTTTCTTGGATTCAAGAAGATAATGATGGAAAATTTGATGAAGATACTTTAACCAATTTTAATGCCTTATTCAATAAAATTGACCGAATGGATCAATTAATTAATGGTATTTTAAAATACTCTAGTATAGATAAAGTGAATAAAGGCTATCAAAAGGTAGATATAAATAAACTTGTTAATGAAATAATTGACACTATTTTTATTCCTGAAAACTTTATTGTGGAAATAAAAAATCCGTTGCCTATTATTTATGGAGATAAGTTTAAATTTCATCAACTCTTTCAAAATTTAATAAGCAATGCTATTAAGTATACCCATAAAGAAAAAGGAATTGTTACTGTAGATGTTGAAGAACATAAAAGTCACTATACTTTTTCTATAAAAGACAATGGTATTGGAATTGACAAAAAATACCATAGCAAAATCTTTGAAGTTTTCGAAACCCTTGAAGATCCAAACGAAAACTCTACAGGAATAGGTTTATCTATTGTTAAAAAAATAATAGATTTATATGACGGTAAAATTTGGCTGGAAAGTGAAAAAGGAAAAGGAACAACTTTCTTTTTCAAACTTAAAAAGAAACCTCGTTAATTACTAAATTAACGAGGCTTATTCCAAATTGATTGGGGAATACAAACAAACTACTAACAAAAATTTATCTCTTAATTTAAATTTCTTTTACTTTACCTAAATTTACTAATTTTTCATTATTATTCCTAACCTTTATTCTTGTTTTTTCAAATAAAATAGATGAAACACATTTAAATATCGATAAAACACACAAAAACAAATCTCAAATACTTTTTTTTTAAAATTAAAAACATAAAAAAACTCTTTAAAGATTACATCGTTAAAGAGCTATTTTGGAGAGAAACAAAACACCTTAGCTCAAACTATATGCAACCCATATTTTAGCTAATCTGAAAGGAATTTGCAGGCTATCTTTTAATCCTAATTTAGAATCTTCAACATGATTCCACTTCTTTAAAGGTTGTTCTTTTATATATTCCATTATATTTTTTCCATTAAAGTGTTTTTTCAACCTTAAAAACATCTCTACATCAAATAACCATCTACTTTTAAATATAGAATTATACATTACTGGTATGTATTTCTTTCTAAACACTTTAGCTCCGCATTGTGTATCTTTTATAGGCAACCCTAAAATCATTTGTATACAAAACATTACTATAGACGAGAACATTTTTCTCATAGCACTTCTATTTACATCTTGATTTCCACAATTTCTTGACCCAAATACCATTATTAGTTTTCTATTTTGTTTTAAACTCTTTAATAAGCCATCAAAATCTTCAAAGTCTGTAGATAAATCTGCATCAAGATACCCTACATATTCAATTTTTGTTTGGCTGTAGAAAAAACGAGCTCCTACTCTTATGGCCGCAGACTTACCTTGATTTTTTTTCATGTTAATTACGGTAATTCTATTTCTAAACTCTTCTTTAAAGTTATTTAACACTTCTAATGTATTGTCTTTACTGCCATCATTTACAAAACATAAATGAAATTCAGTATAGTCTCTTAAACATTTTCTAAAAGCTTGAAGATTTAATCTCTTTTCTTCATTATAACATGGAATGATAATACCTACTTTCATAATATCTGGGATTTAAATACACTCCAAAAGTAGCGTGGAGATAGAGTGTTTACAGGGTAAAATCGTTTAGTAAGACATTTACTATCGATAAGAAGTATTTATCTATAGATTAGTATTTCATCGATGTTTCTTATCTTTATTATAACAATATTAATCAACTTTAATCATGAAATTAATTACTAATAAATACCTTTTCTTAGCCATAGGAATGGCAGTATTATTTCATGGAAGTAGTATTTTCTATACTCTAGAACAAAGTTACGATGCTCTAATACATTTATTTTTTGCTGAGCATTATGCGAATAACTGGCAAGAACCGTGGTCTTATAAATGGTATACAGGTTTTAGTACTATGGGCTATCCTCCTCTAGTACATCAAACATTAGCTATTTTATCATTTATAAGTGGTTTTAAGTTTGCTTTATTCAGTTTCACTTTTATTGTTATACTATTATTTGTTACAGGAGTCTATAGATTTAGTTTGTTAATTACTTCAAATAAAAACCATGCTGGGTTTGCAGCTATTTTTGCTGTATTCTCTTCTGTTTTTATTGAAACACTTCATTTATTTGGTCAATTACCTTCTTTAACTGGTATTGCTCTATTAATGCATTCTCTTCCTGAAACCTACAAATGGTTACGTACTAAAAAGCTTCGTTATTTATTTTCTTCGTTATCATTAATGAGTTTAATAACCTGCTCACACCATGTTACTGCTATTTTTGGAATAGTATTTTTTATACTTCCTTTATTTGGTTTAGCAATTATGGACAACGCTAAAGCTAAAAAAGGTAATTATAAAAATATAGATTTATTGTTTTTTCTAAAGGAACTTTATAGATCATTAAAGCATACTCTCATATTTAGTTTCTCTTCCATCCTATTAATGATTGTAAGTATATTACCTTACTGGATTAACATCAATAAAAATCCAATTACTCAAGTTCCTATTCCACACGGCTCTCGTGATAACTTTTTAGAAGTACTATCTTCTGGGTTGGTATTCTTCATTATTCCATACGGTGTAACTTTAGTTTTGTTACCTTATTTATTTTATCGCTTTTTTAGCAAAAGACTCCTTTTCTTTGGCATCTCATTATCTATGCTATTTTTATTAGGAACTGGAGGTACAACTCCCCTACCAAAAATAATTTTAGGAGAAAATGCTTTTTCTATTTTAACTCTAGATCGTTTTAGCTTTTGGGCAGCTATTATGAGCTACCCTATAATGGGTGAATTTTTTTATCGCTTTATAAAAACTGACTATAAAGTATATTTACACAAAAAACTTGGTAAGTTTTATTATGTAACCTGTTTTCTATTATTAGGTAGCATACTTGTCTTTTTTGCCGTTTTTACTCTTAATATAGGAAAGTTTAGACCTTCACAGCCCAGAGCCATAAAAATGCTTCCTATTGTTAATTTTTTAAATCAAGATATGCATTACAAATGGCGTTATCTTACGTTAGGGTTTGGAGATCAAATGGCGTGGTTAGCTTCTCAAACACCTGCATTATCTGTAGATGGAAACTACCATTCTGCTAGACGATTACCTGAACTTACTACTAAAGCTGTTGAGCGCTTAGAAAATTCAAAGTATAGAGGCTTTGAAGGAATCGGTTCCTTACAACAATTTTTAGCTAATCCTGAAAAGTTTAATTTAAAATATATTTTCTCAAATGATAAGTTTTACGATCCTATCTTATTTTTAACAGGATGGGAAAAGATATCTTTATTAGAAAATGGTATCATAGTATGGGAAAAAAAGAATGTAAAACCTTTAGCTAATATTCTTCCTAAAATTGACATTCCTTTGTATCAAAAATTAATTTGGTCTTTTTTCCCCATATCTATTTTATCTGTTAATATTGTCTGGTTTTTATTTTCTTTTTTATTTTTAAATCCTATTGTACTAAGTAAAAATAATATACAACCTACCTCTAAAGGTTTTTCTTTAGTATTACTTCCTTGGAATTTATTACTATTCTTTTTCTTTATATATGGAATGTATTTATTCTACATAGAAAATACAGTTCACTACTCTCCTAAAAATGTTGTAAAAGCGTATTATGACGCCTTAGACTTTAAACAATTTACCAAAGCTCATTCGTATTTAGATGAAGATGTTGGTAAACCTTTAGATCAATTTATGCTAGAAATCTCTGTCTCTGATGGCTTATTAAGTTCTTATGCCAAACTAGAAAATATTAATACTACCATTTTAAAGAAAAAAGAGGACACCATTTTTATTAAAGCTAAAACCAAATGGATTACCCCTTTAGAAATAGTAAATAAAAACACTATTATTAAAACTATTAAAAAGAAAAATAAATGGGTTATCATTCCAGAAAAGGCAAGCACCTATAAACCTTCTAATCAGTTTTTCAATACTACTGAAACCATATTTTATAATCAAGGAAGGCGAAAAATTACAACCCAACAAACACATCATGAAGATATTTTACCACAACCAATAGCATATATATATCAGGCTAAACTAATAAAAAAGGACAATCAATATCATATAATTGGAGAGCTTCAAAATATTGATTATTTTCCTTCAGCTATTAGCTTAAAAGCTATACTATATGATGAAAATAATGTAGAATTGGCTTCCTACAGCTCTAAGTTTGAAAATAAACATTATTTAAACCCTTTTGAAAAAACTGTTTTTAAGATTGATTTTGAAGAAATTGCCTGGATCAACTCAAATAAAAATAAATTAAGTTTTAATCCTAAAGAGTTTCATGCTAAACGCTTTAAACAAACTCCTACAAAATTTGTGCTACATGTAAGTACAACCGTAGCTACTAAAAACTTATATCAACAGGTACAAATTAATGATTTGAATACTTCTAAGAATAAAATTACGGGTATGCTTTTTAATGCAGGAAACAAAGAAGTTACCATTCCACAACTATTGATTCCTTACTATGAAAATGATACTTTACATTGGGTAGATCATTTGTTTTTAAAAGAAAGTATTCGACCACATAGAAAAGGTTTTTTTGAATATGTACCTGTCCAAAAACATAATGTGAAAACTATTACAAGTACCACTAATAATTGTTATGTAAATGGTATTCAAAATGAAGAAGGAACCTTTGATAGATTAGATGGCTTTAACTTTGAAAAGAATAAAGCTATTATGTTACAAAACAATAATTTTAAACTAAAGTTTCAAGTCATTAACTTTATAGGTAATTAAACACTATGAGATTAATTGTTATCCTTTTATACATAACACTGCTTCTTTCTTGCAAGAAAGAAAAAGAAACTGGTTTTATACAAAAAAACGTTCATAATTCTTTTTCATGGATTTATAAACCTGATACTTTATTTGCCAGTAATAAAATTTTTTTAAGTGCTAAAACAAACATTCCTAAAAACAATCTTCTGCTTTTTATTAGTAATGATTATGGTAACTCAATTATAAAACCTATAGTTAATGGGGAAACAGCTACTTTTAATCTTCCTAAATCTTTCTCCAATATTTCTGGTTTTCTTACTTATTCACTTGTATCAAATAAGACAATTTTAGAAAAAGGTAATTTAATTATAAAACCATTAAATAAAACTAACTTATTAGAAACCTATTGCGGCCCACCTTACCTAGTAGCCTCTGAAGATGATTTTGCCATGCTAGTAGTGATTCCAATGGATATTTACGACAATCCTAATAAAAATGATTATTACTCGGTTGAGACCTATAGAAATAAATCAACTAAGAAATTAATAAAACATAATGAATTATTAGCTTACAACAACATATATAGTAGAATTAAAAAAGGGAAACTGTTTACTCAAGCTTATACAGATTCTATTCAATCAAAATTATTAGAAATAACTGTTTTGTCTAACAACCCTACTAATTTTTCAATTGACTTTGATAGAAATACTAGTCTAGCAGATGGAAAAGAGTTAACCACCTTAAAAACATCCATTATTAAAGATCAGTACAACAATATAATAGAAAACGGAACTCTTGTTAGTTTTTATCTAACATTTGGTAATACTCATATGAAAGCCTATGGGAAAACCAATAATGGTATTGCTATTTCACAGTTTGTTCATCCTTCAAAAAAAAGGACCTATACAGTTCAAGCTTTTGTAGAAGGTTTTGCCTCTAGCAACAAATTAACAATCACTTATAATTAAGTTATGAAAAAACATCAATTAATAAAACAAGTACTTATTATCCTATTGTTTATAACAGTGAACTTAGGCTTCATTAGTTTAATTTCTAAAATTTATTATGAATTCAACTCGGGTGCTGACAGAAGTAAATTATTACATATTAACCTCAAAGAAAACACCTATTATATACCTAAAACTACTATTAAAGCAACCAATACTAGAGGAAGAAAACTCAATAAAGAAAATATAAAGGATATACATAATGATTATATTAAAAGTTGGTATGTAAGAAAATATGCACTACAAAACAATAACCATAAAGCTATTGAGGATTTTTATACCGATTCTGCTCAAGTAAAAATTCAAAAAATTATTACAAATAATAGCCGTGATTCTATAAATATTCATTCTACCTCTATTCAACACAATATTAACATTGACTTTTTTTCGGAAGATGGACAAGTTGTTTATTTAAATGATAAAGCTGTTCAGGAAAAAACTTTTTTTTATCAAAATCAGAAACTCTATTACCAACAAGAAACTACTAAAAACTATAAAGCTGTTTTATTATTAGAAGATGGCTTTTGGAGAATTAGACATATCGTTAGTGATAGTGTATATAAAACCGAACAACCAAAAACTCAATTAAAAAAAATTAATTTTAAAATTAAAGGGATTAATTATTACCCACAAAACACGCCTTGGTTTGATTTTTGGCATAAATATGATAGTCTTGTTGTACAAAAAGATTTAAAAATAATTAAAGATTTAAAATTAAATACTGTTCGAATATTTATTCCTTATGAAGTTTTTGGTAAAGAAAAAGTAGCTCCTCAAAAACTCAAACATTTGATAACAACACTTAATATTGCCCATAATCTAAACTTAAAAGTTATTATTACTTTTTTTGACTTTTATAGTAATTACCAAGTTTTAGATTACACTCTTTGTGATAGACATGTAGAAAGTATTATTAAAAAAATTAAAAAGCACCCAGCTATTTTACAATATGATATAAAAAACGAACCTAATTTAGATTTTAAAATTCATTCAAAACACAAAGTAATCAACTGGTTAAGCTTTATCGTAGAAAGAGTACGTTATTATGATCCAAATACTCCCATTACCATTGGATGGGGTAATGCAGATTCTGCCTATTTATTAAATGATAAAGTTGATATTATCTCTTTTCATTTTTACAAAAAGTTAAAAGAGTTCAAAACTGACTATACTAAGTTAAAAGAAAAAGTATATAAACCTATTGTTGTACAAGAATTTGGTAAACATTCTTATAACAGTATTTTTAACTTATTTAGTCATTCTGAAAAAAAACAAGCTAACTATCATAAAAAAATGCAACAATATTTTAAAGAACTTAACGTTGAACACTTTGTCAGTTGGACACTTTATGATTTTCCACATATTGATAGTGCTATTTTTGGGCGACTTCCGTATAAAATTGGTCCTCAAAAAAATTATGGGTTTATTAATGTGAAAGGAAAGTTTAAGCAAGCAACTAAATACATAACCAATATTCCAGATTAAATTAATTTGTTAAAAGAAGCAAAACTAAATACTTGTACGCTTTTTTTCTTTTATATACTTTTGCGCCATGGAAAAATTAAAACAACGTTGGGGAATCAATAACAACTTAGATATAGTTGCCATATTAATTGTTTTTGCTATTAATGGTTCTTTTGCTGCTTGGGTTGCTAAACCAATTACAGCTTATTTTGGGCTTTCACCTGAAACTATGTCTCCTTGGATTTATTGGCCTTTACGTATTTTACTTATTTTTCCTATTTATCAAACAACACTTCCTATTGTTGGTTGGCTTTTTGGTCAATTTAAATTCTTCTGGGAATTTGAAAAAAAATTTCTTAGTCGTCTTGGTTTTGGGTTTCTTTTTAAAAAATAACTCTATTTACCTATAGGCTATTGATTACCTCACTATAACTCGCTTTACCATAATTAACCTTAGCTCTTTTATTAGCTATACTATTTTACCTTATTTACATATTTCAAGTGTTTTTTTATCTTCAATTATTTTATTTAAAAGCTAAAACACCTACTCCAAACAACACATAAAAAACTAACAATCAAAACATTAAAAATATTTTATTTTTAAAACTAGGGTTAATGAGTATAAAAAATAGGGTTCTTACGTAGTTATACTCTAGGGTTTTTACTTATTGTACCGTTAATTATATCATCTTAAATTGCAGTGTGTTTGGATAGTTATCAAACATAGTATATAGTAGTAGGTTATAAAAAGGTTCTTGTAAAAGGGAACCTTTTTTTATATAGAAAAAATAATAATTTTTCCTTTATATATTGCATCAGTTTACTTACTGAAATATGAGATGGAACAGAAACAAATAAGTGCACATGATCAATGGATACATATCCTTTTATTGTTTCTACTTCATTTACTTTACACACTTCTCGTATCAATTCGCGAACTCTCCTTTCAGTATCTTTTTTCAATATTTTGTTATCCAAACTAAATGATATTTAATATCATAAACCCGTATGAGATGTTTTTCGATAACGTTGCATAAAATAAAGATAATCAAACTAAAGTCTTCGCCTAAAGGCGAGGGATTTTCTCCCATTTCCCGAATTTGAAATTAAAAGTAGGATTTACCTTTTATTAATTGTTTACAAAAACTGTTAATAAATTATAACAAAAAAAAGAAACATAGCAAACTTTTTTAAACAAAAAAAACAATTTCATGAAAAACAATAACCTAATTAAAAACAAAGAAACTTTAAGAAGATGGGGAGCCTTTGCTCTTTCGTTACTAAATAATCTAAGACACTCTACATGATTTAACTTCCTATTTTAAAAGAGCAAAATTAATTTACTTCATACTCTTTTCATTTATTTTCCTAATTCTTTACAAACTTAAAGTATAAATAGGCTTTATTTCAATATAAAGTTATTATGTAAAAATAGATTAGAATGCAAACACTTACTTGCCTCTCTCCCCTTATTAAACACCTCACCCTCAAACTATAACTTTTATTAACTTCAATATATTCGTTACAGTCAACAACATCAACATACTTCGTACAAAACACTTTCCATTACACTGCATTTTCAATCTTATTTTTACAAAAATTAACAAACCTTCACAAAGCACTAATTTACAAACCTTTAAAAACAACTCTCCTTAACACTTACATTTTTCTTTAACTCTATATAAAAAGTTAAAAGTAGGGTTTACCTTTTATTAATTGTTTATAAAAACTGTTAATCAATTATAAATTAAAACAAAAAAAAAACATAGTAAACTTTTATTTAAGCAAAAACAAATAATTTCATGAAAAACAATAACCTAATTAAAAACAAAGAAACTTTAAGAAGATGGGGAGCCTTTGCTCTTTCGTTGCTCATCTTTTTAGGTAATGCACCTGCCTCCTATGCTAATGCATATGCACAAAAACAGATGCTTACCTCACAACAAACATTACAACAAAAAACAGGAGCATTACCTGTAAATCAATTAGATTTAGGTACTGGTAATGTTACTTTACAAGAATCTTTATTAGCTGTAGAAGGCTACCAAGCAACTATTTCCTATAACAGTGAAGGAGTAGCACAAAAGGCTGCTACCTGGAATCGTTCACAAAAACAAGGTACTTTAGGACTAGGTTGGGAATACCCTGAAAACAGAATCATACGATTAACCCAACAAACTGGTACTTTAGAAGATGATAAATATTTACTTTACAATCAAGGAGCCACCTATCCGCTTCTTTTTATAGAACAAAGCAATAACGAAAAAACTTATAGAATTGCTAAAAAGCACAATTGGATTGTAAAATACCATACTACCAATAAGCAATGGCGTTTATTTATGCCTGATGGGCAAATTTACATTTATGGGGATGGTTCGTTTACTCAACACCATGCTAATAGTAATGAATACAATGTAAAATGGGGAAACTGGATTGGTAGTTCAGTAGATCCTACCAATCAAACTAAATTCCCTATATCCTATAATCTTTCAGCTATTGAAGATATTTATGGAGAACAAGTAAAGTTTTTTTACCAAACTACTAGTGAAAATGTTGGGCGTAGTGGTAGAACTCATACACGTGCTTCTTATTTAGCTAAAGTAGAAGGGCTTCGTGGTAAAACATTAAACTATAGTTATCAAAAAAAGGAGGCTTTTGAATATAGTGATCCACATACTGAAAATGGAGAATCGGGTACTGATAACGATAGAGATGCCTACCAAGAACGTTATGAAGATAGATACCTAAGTGTGATTACACTTAAGAACAGAAAAGACCAACAGATAAAAAAAATAAACCTTGAATATACCTTTTTAAACAAAGGTACAGAACTACAAAAAAGACTGTTAAAAGGTGTTCATTATCTAGATGCTAAGGATGATCCTTATATGCCTGCTAAAACTTTTGATTATTTTGGAACCAATACTACTGATGGCGTAAAAGCTGGGCTTACTAAAGCAGAAACTCAATTATACAATGCTACTAACGGAGCACTATTTGGAGCTATTAAGCAAGAAAACATGCCTGAAGGTGTTAGCTATGCCTTTCAATATGGAAAACAAAAAATAAAAGGAGCTAGTAAAACCTTACCTATTACTTTTCCTAAAGCACCTTTTAATGATAAATATGAAGTGACTTCTCGTTGGAGTGCTCCTGAATTATTTTATGGAAATGATTATGTAGTAGCTATTTTTGAATCGCAGGATTTAACTCAACGAAAAAGTCATGTAAAAGTATACCAATGGATTGGAGATCGTTGGAACGAACAAGATTTAGGTCCTTTTAACGGCTATTTTTATGATAAATATCCAGCTAAAGATCAATACTCAAAAAGTATACTTAAACAAGCCAAAGGAAAATTATTTGACGCTTTGGAACAAACACCTGGAGGACAAGGTTTAAAAGGCATTATGAATGCGTTAAATGATGGGTTTTCTGACATGGGAAAAACTTTATATAGAACCGGTGATGATTTAGCACATGGAAAAGTAGGTAAAGCTATTAAAGATTGGTTTGAAGGAGAAGCTAAATTAATAGAAGATATAGTACTAGATATTGCCGCTTCTATTGAAAAAGAAGCAGAAGAATTAGTTGGTTTAGCCATTGAAATTTTCGGTAATAAGGAGGAGAAATTTATTGTAGACCAAAAAAAACTGTATGAAGCTCGTCAAAAAGATGCAGCTAACAACCCAAGAAAACAATACCATGTTGTTTTACAAGATGACTTCTTTGCTTTAACTACTTCTTTCGGAGGTTCTGAAGTAAACATTATTCAAAAAAACAAACTAGTACCTGGTACTTGGAATAACATTTCTAAAAGAGCTAACCTTACCAGTAAATTCTTCTCTTTTGAGTCAGGAACAAACTTTGTTGCTTTATTAGATGAGCTTACGGATTTTCTTTACATCTATACTTGGGACGGTTTAGTTTGGAATATTGAAATGACTAAACTAAATGCCAACTTTAACAATACCATTGCTTTTAAACAAGGCAAGGATGCTTTAGAAAATGCTTTTGATGGGGTATTTAATGCACCTGAAAATGAAGAAAACAGATTAGACCATCGTTCTGCTATTACTGCCAAGAACAATATGATTTTAGCCGTAGTTACAGACTCACAAGGTACCAATGCAGAAATCACCATTTTCCATCATGATGAAAATAGGAATTGGACAACTAATGGACAACAAATTAACAAAAAAGCAGCGGCAGCTAAAACTATTAACCTTCATAATGCTATGGCTGAAAAATTATCTGCTATTATGGGGCGTGATGGTAAGTTAGATATTAAAATGGGGAATAGTTTTGCTGTTTTACAAACCTATGATAACCTTGACGAAAATATTCCTGACGCAAGCGACATTCCTTTGATTGGAAACCTAATCAGTAGTTTTGTTCCTGATATGAAAAAAATTAACATGACCTATGGGATTACATGGGATGAAAATTTTGAAAACATTAACCTAGAGTTTCTGCATGCTGCTGCTGGACAAACTGGTGTGGAAAGCTTTGTGGTAGGTAATGTAATTAATAAAATTGGAAAAGCACATAACTTATTAGTAGGCTCTAATAATGCATTGGATCCTGAAGATGGTAAAAATTATGCCTTTCGTTATGATGGAAACCAGTTTTTAGGTAAACAATTCTCTTCTCCTTACTATACAAGTGGGTTTGCAAATGATGTGGTAAGCACTTTAACAGAAAGCGATGACAAAGCTTTTAAAACGCCTCAATTTTATCAATACGACCCTAATACTAATGACTGGACTTTAATTAACAAGGCTTCTCAAGAACAAATTGCGGCTCCTGAATTTGTAGATGAAGCTATTACTGTATCTGTTGAAATTGTAAACATTGTTATACAAGTAGTTACCTTAGTACTTCCTGGATTAGGAGAAGCTTTAGAATTAGCGGAAGAAACCATAAAGTTTATTAATAGTGCTTCTAATATTATACAAAATGCTACAATGATAATAGAGCCTGTAGCTAAAGAACTAGTAAAAGATATTATGGGAACCAACCATAAGAGTACTTCTATTGCTAATAATTACATTTCTGTAAATGGAAAACTTTTTCACAGAAGTCCTACAGGACAATGGGAACGAGTTTCTAATGACATTTTTGATGCTGATAATGCTAGTGTTGTAGGAGGAACTAATAATATTGTTAGTAATTTTGTTCCATACACACTTAAAACTTCGCATGGTATTGAGAATCATATTAAGCTACTAGGTAATGGTAAAGTTTATGATACAAAAACTATAGAAAACAGTAACCTTACTGTACATCAGGATTCTTTAAGTACTACTATTGGTGGGAGTGCTTATGTTAGTTACGGACCTATTACCAATAAAGGTTTTGTACAAAAGAATGCCTATACCGAACAATTCAAACCTTTAATTGGAAGTACTGCTGAAGAAAGAGCCAGAAGTAATAGACCTGCTTATAAGGATGCTACTCAAGTAATATTACATAAAATTGCTGGTTTAGATTTAGACAATGAACTGTATGATTACCCTATTACCAAAGTAACCATAAAACAAGGAAGTGAAAAGTTAAGTGCTCATCATTATTTATACGATGCTAACTCCGCTGCTTATGATGCTAATTCACATCTTACCTTATATGGTAAAGTAACTGATATACCTACTAGCAAAGATATTAAAATAAATACCGATATTGATTTAACAACCACTGATGGTGGATATATTGAACATTATTTTTACAATAGATATAATACCTATGGAAAAGATCATAGAAAAGGATACCCTACTAAAAGTAATGACCTAAAGTTACAGGATAATACACTTGTTACTTTTGAAAGTATTCACAATGATGACTCTCAAAATTATACCAATGGTAATATTACCACTTTATATGGACATCCTTATACTACCTTAACTTACAATACCAATCAAAAAGTAGTAGCTAGCAACCATACGTATTATCATGTATGGGAAGAAGATTTAAGGCACCCTGTAAACGGAACACATTTACAAGAAAACAGAATCTATTTATCTCGCCCTATAAAAAAAGTAAACACTGTAGATGGTGTAGCTAATGTTACTACTTCAGAGTTTGAATTTGCAAAGCATAGTTTAATTACTCGTAAAAATTCTTCTAAAGGATATACTACGCAAGGCACTACTGAAGAACATAATCAATATCATACCTATGCTTTTGAACATTATGATGATTTAAGAAAAGTAAATCGTATTCAAGAGCCTTTTAGCACTATTAATACAGTTAAACAAGGAAATGATCCTGAGAAAATAACTGGAGGGAATGTAGTTGCTTATGAAAGCTTTAGGATTAATAATAAAGATATTCATGCACCGAAAGACTTCTATACCCTAGCTAATGCAAACGGACTTACTCCTAATGCATTACCTGAAAACATTATTGGAAAAATAACCAGTAATATTAATAATCAGGCTACTTTAATAAAAAATTACGATAAAAAAGCAGAAAAATACCATGCGGCTATTGGAGATTATTATGGTACTGAAAGAGCGGCATATAACGCGCATCATAAAGAACATGAGATTCAAGATAATATAGAGCAACTTCATGACGACTTATTAGACTTAGCTAAAAACATTGACTTTTATAAACAAAGTTTAGCTCAAAACAAAGCTGAAGAAAACAAGTTAACCTCAGACATTAACTCACTTAGAAATGACCAAAAAGTTTCTCGTAATCAAATAAACGATAAAATTAATCAAATTAATCAAAAATATCGTGATATTCATAAATATGAAAATTTAATTGATATTGGATGGGTTGGAGGTCCTATTGGGTATGGTATTGCTTATGGGGTTAATAAACCTAAAATAAATAGAGCTAAAGAAGCAATCAATAGTCTTCGTAATGCAATTACTCAATTAGAGAGAGATATTAGACAAGATCAAATAGATATTGATAAAAAACGTGAATCATTACTTGGATTAGTTAACAATAACAATGATTTAAAGCCTCTACTTAAAAACATTCAATTAGCTTTAAAAAACGAAAGAGATACCTATAATACTTTTAAAGTTGATAAAGAATCACCTTTACTTAATAGTTTTAAGGCCTTTGATGGCGGAATTGAAAATTATAGCCACAATAAACATAATACAGCTAAACTTGATTTAGCTAATATAAACTTTGATAATTATCAAAAGATTTTAAATAACTTAAAACAGCATTTAAATTTACTTGCCCAAACAAATGTAACTCCTGATAATCTGGAAACTAATTTTCACGATAGAATAAGAAATACTATTGAGAATATTAAAGATAATCATAGAAGTCATAAAGTTATATTTGAAAGGTTGACTGGGCATCATACCAATGCTATCTCTTTTGCTAAAAAAGCTAAAAGAATTTCAAGAAAAGCATCAAAAAACTATGCTGTAAATTGGATTCGAAACAAAACAATTGATACTAGAGATAAAACTACAGGAATTCCTGTAAGTTGGTACAATACTAATAATACTTTTAGTAGTATAATTCTACATCCAAAAAATAAAAAGCCTATTGCTAAATTTAAAGGAGTAGATGTACATGCTACAACTAAAGAAGCTCGTTATTTCAATTTTGAAAACGGAAACAATCATACTTTCAAAGGAAGCCTTTATAAAGATGCACATACTGGTAACAAAAGTATATCATATTCTTCTAACAAATTTAAGGCTAAAGAGACATTTAACTTTTTATCTAAAAAAAATAGTTATTTAGTATCTCTATGGATAAAAGAGAAATTTTCTCAAAATAATACACCCTATAATAATGAACTTAAAATAGGAAATAGTAGTACCATAGAAAATAGTAGTACTAGTGAAAATATATTTCATGCTACAAGTGAGTGGAAATATATTGAAGTATTATTAAATTATGGTGAAGAGCCTTCTATATTATTTGGCAACAACCTACTTGTAGATGATGTTCTTATAAGACCAATAGGAACCTCTGTTACTACTTATACCTGGGATGATAATGACATGTTATCCCATAAAACAACTAATAATGGAGTAACCACTACGAATATATTAGATAATGCACAGCAACATATAGCTTCCATAGATAATACAGGAAGAACTATGGACTTCACACATCACGGGTATAGTAGATTTGTTGAGAATAATGGAGAATATAGTATAAATTCTCCTAACACAAATATTGGGATACACTTTCAAGGTAAAACAACTTATTTAGGAGATGCATCAAACATTACCAATATACCTGTAACTGATTTATCCGATGAGTTTGCCATATCTTTTACAGCCGATGAAAACTTTAGACTAATAAAAGGAAATCAACGTATTATTAAGGTCGGGAATATAATTAGTGCTAATGGCAAAAGTTCTGACATTAAACAGCATAAAAATATTCTTGTATTACAAAAGCATGGAGGGTTATATGTGTATGTTAACGGACAAGTTAAAGCATATTTAAACAAAACAAATAACAATAATGTCCAAATTCGTGGTACAGTATCTAATTTATTAATAGGTAAAAAACCAGTTGTTAATATTATTTATAAAGATGGAATAGCAAGAAACATACAACATCAATACTGGCAAAACAACATTGATAATCAGATAACTGGTAAAATCACACAAGCCACCCTATACAATGGATGGGGAAAACCTATGTTAAAAACAAAACCCCTTTATACTCCAATTACTAATTTGAATTATGAGCAAAATTTTGTTAAATTCAATGAGTTAAATGGAAATTTGCAAGGAAATTTCGTATCACTTTATGAGACATTTAGCCAACAAAACAATCATGATTACAAAATAAAGAATCATCTTGATATCAGTAGGTTATTTACACAAACTAAATACAGCAATGATCCTCTACAAAGAGTCATCGCAACTACTATGCCTGGTGTTAACAACAAAGACACTGAAAACACTAAAAGAACTGGTTATCAAGACGCTTTAGGTGCTTCTCTGGAAAATGCTATTGGTATTAGTAATACTAATAAACTAAAGTTTAAAACTTCTTCTACTGAGATTCGTAATAATGATAAAGCTGCTGTTAAAGATTTATTTGGAAGAGCTACAGCCATGCAAAACGGAAACTCGATTAGCAGTTATACTTATAAGTATGATACAAATGGTAATAAAACCGTAAAAAGGAGGTTGCCTCTTTCACATACTAATAACGCTCCAAATCAATATAAAAACACACGTGTTAATATAGATTTAATAGGAGATCAAGCCTATACAAATACCGTAGATGAAGGCAAAAATTATACAATAAAAAACAATAAAGGTTTAACCGTGTTTTCTTCTACTCACAACTTCTCTAAGCTTAAACCAAATATAAAATGGAATTACATTAAATATGATCCTATTAACCGACCTATTGAAGCTGGAATAATCACTGTCCCTGGCAACTTTGATCAACAAGAAATGAGCTTCCTTGCCAATGTACCAGAATGGTTAGCAGATATTAAACAAACTATTCATAAAACTTGGCAATATGATAGCTTTGAAAATAAAGTAGACAAATCTAACGGGAAAATTACACATACCTCACGTCTAATCAATGATAAGCAAGTAGAAAATAAGTATACATATAACCTTAGAGGTCAAGTGGCCACAAAAGCTACTTATATTAACGGCGATTTACAAGGACTTGTTCGATATCATTATAATCATGATGGCAAAATTAAAGACATTGTATATCCTAATGGTACTTCTGTAGTTTATAACTATGATCAAAATGGTAGGTTGTATGGTGTAGGAACAGATGCTAATCCGTTTGCCTATGCTAAATATGGATATGGTACCAATGGTAAAATTAACCAAACCATTCATGGAAGCGGTGTATTAAATACAACCCAGAAATACACCTTACAAGAACATGTGGCTGAATCTAATACTGAATTCAATGGTGCTCAAACCCTATTTAAGGAAAATCTTGAATATACAGTAGACGGTAATTATCACCAAGGAATGATTATGCGTAAAACAGAACAGCAAGAAGGACAGCCTATTGATAGGTATGAATACACCTATGATAATCAATATAGGTTAACTCTTGCTGAGAGACATGGAACTGGTATTGATAGATTTCAATTTGATTACGACACCAATGGTAATTTAACCTCTCAATCATCTAGTGTATTTGGAAGGACTAATAACTTTACTTACCAACAAGGTACTAATAAGTTACAAAGCCCTACCGAGGCTGCTAGTAAAATTGGGTTATACACTAAAATTGGACAAACTCCTTTAGGGTTGAATACCCAATTAGACTACGATATCTTTACTCGTAAAACTCATAAAGTATTTGATGGGCAAAATCAGGTGAAGTTCTTATACGATGCGAACAATAAAAGAGTCCAAAAAACACGTAAATACACTTCTAAACATGGGCTTAGTATTGACGATACCTTAACCTATATTTTTGGAACTCGTAATTTACCTTTATTTGAAAAACTTACGGATAATGTAGATAATACCTCATGGGATAAAACGTATATTTATGGGGCTCAGTATGCTCCTATAGCTATGCTTTACAAGGGTAAAACCTATTTCTTTGTACGTGATTATCAAAGTAGTTTACGTAATGTAGTTAATGCTACTGAAGGAATTGTAGAAGAAACCTATAAATACACCCCTTTTGGTGAAATTTTATACTCAAACCATCAAGGAACGGAGGTGAAACACAAATTAGGAACCTATTTATATACTGGGCAAGAATACGATCAAGCTACTGGATTGTATAACTTCAAAGCTAGATTATACCATCCTGTTAAGAAAATATTCTTAAGCCCTGATCCTAAACACATCAATTATTCTCCATATACTTACACTAGCAATAACCCTATTAATCTTGTGGATCTAGACGGAAAAATGCCTACTGGTGGAGCTGCTGCGGAAGCAGAAGGAGCTGTTGGTGGACAACTTACTAAAGCTGAAAAGAAAGCAGCAGCAAAAGCAGCAAAAGCAGCAAAAGCAGCAGAAAAAGCAAGAATAGCTGCTGCAGAACGTGAGAAAGTGGAAGCTAAGATAAATAATTTTCAAAATTATGAAGGACAACGCATCAAACGTTTAAAATACCTTGAGAATGATTTAAAAGAAGATTCTAAAAGAGCTAGAAATGGTGCTTACTTAGAAGGAAATTTAGGCGGAAAAGAAATCCAATTTAACTCTATTAGTAGCGAAGTAGCCACTAATATGAAAAATGTTGTTCCTAACCCTACTTCTAGAGCGTTTCAAACCTCGATAGTTAATGGAACAAGTAGAGCATTTGATACAGAAGTAAAATTATTAGAGCATTTGAATACAGAAATTGAAGCTGGTAGAGTTATCGGTTCTGGTAGTATTCAGTTAACTTCAGAATTACCATACTGTGATTCATGTAAAGGGGTAATTAGCCAATTTGAATCTAAATATCCTAAGATTAAATTTTATAAGATGAGTGGTGTAGATGGAATGTTTGATCCTTCTATAGGACAGTAGTTTTAGACACTTATTAATTAACTTTTTTTAAAGAATTATAAACACCTCAAAAGTAAAATTTTGAGGTGTTTTTTAATTAAAAAACTAATATTATTCTACCTCAAAAAACACTATTTTTATTTATATTTTGTTGAATGAAAAGAGGCATTATCAATGATAACAATCTTGTACTCTCTAGGCTTGTGATTAAAAAAGCTTCAAATAGTATAGTATCTACTCCATTAATTCCCTAGACAAAACTTTCACCGTCAATAGGTGTTTGAAAATTTATGTTGATAGTCCACTATAGGGTTTTAGCCAACAATAGATAAATACTTCCCAACAAATGTCTTTAACCCGTATCCAGATTCATCTTGAAAATATAATTTTACACTATCGTATTTATTGTTATTTAGACTACCTATAATTAAAGAAAATATACTAGGGAGTTTAAAAAAATTTAACCGAAGCTCCGAGGCCACTGAAAAAGTCTTACTCAGATAATAAAACCGTTAAGTATTTGCAAGTACTTGATGGTTTTTATAATTCAAAGCATGATAGCTCAACAATGAGAAAGAAGATGTAGACTTTACTGTTGTTGATTAAGCTTTAGTCGCTTTTAAACTAAACCAAAACCCATCGATCTTCAGCCCATGATAGTTTAATTTCTAGACTGTTTTTTTCTATAAATTTTATATCCCAATAAAATTACACCCTAATTACCTTATGCATAGGTATTGGTAAGTCCACACCTTCTTTTAAAAAACGTTTATGTACTGCTTCTTTTAAGGCACATTTTGTTCTAAATTCTAAAAAAGGCTCACTTAACCAAACATATGCACGCATATGAATATAATCCGTATGCACATCTATTACGCGTACATCTACTTGCTGAGAAGATTTCAGTACTTGTTCTGGTGTTCGATTATCTATAACATTAGGTTGTTTGATTGCTTCTTCTTGAATAATTCTTCTAGCTAAATCAATATCTGCTTTTAAACCTATTTTAAAATTATTAAAACTCAGCACATGAGAATCTTCAATAGTGTGATTTAAAACAGAGTCTGTACTAATGACAGAATTTGGTATGATAAGGCGTTTATTTTCAAAATTATTTATTACTGTATGGCGTAAAGTAATATCTTCTACAATTCCTACTCTAGCCTCATCTAATTTTATATAATCCCCTACCCTAAACGGGCGAAAAAGGACAATAAATGCTCCAGCAATTAAATTAGATAATGCTGCTTGAGCAGCAAAACCAATAATAGCAGCTAAAATTCCAGCTCCAGAAAAAATTAAGGTAGCCTTACTTCTAAAAAGTGGAACCGTCATTATAATATAAATAATTCCAAAAACGCCTATAAAAAACTTAACAGAGTTTCTAAAAAACTGAATACTAGTCCTTCCAAATTTATCAACCTGTCTATGTTTCATTAGCAATACGATTACGTATCGTATAATTCTTGAAATAACCCAAGAAACAAATACTACTACGAATACGTATCCTAAAATTCCGAAAAAAGAATCTAAATCAAATCGGTATGCAAATAGGTTTTTCATTAAAATAATGCCGTTTGACTGTCATCATCTTCTTCCGCAGCTTTTTTCTTTCTTTGTAACGCTCGTTCTAAAGCCTTCTTAGCTTTATCCTCTTTACTTTCTTCAAACTCTTTAGGTTTGGTTTCTTCAATATCTAAAGGTAAAGCCTCATCAGTTACTTCTTCTTCTTCATTAACTTCTATATCCTCTACTTTCTCTTCTTCTGGTTCTTCATAAGGTAACGACTCTAATAAATTAACCGTTCTTATTTTCTCCGTAGTCAACTGATTCCCTAGCGCTTTAATTCCTTTTACCGATATAAATTCTTCAAAATTGACTTCGATTTTCTCTAAACTTCTTTTTGAAAAAATTACTTCAGCCATAGGTCTATAATCTGTAGCTATAATTTCTAATTTTGATTTTTCATGCTCAGAAATAAACAGCTCTTCTTTATCTACAGAATCTATTATAAAACGTTTAACATAATAACGTTCTTTATTTCCGTCAAAATAAATAGCTGAAATTGGCTTTTTAGGATTCCATTTTTCCAATACAATCATATCATTTTCAAAATGCATTGTTAAATCTGGTGTAACAGCCTTTATTTTGCCACTTTGTGTAGCTATCAGTATTTTATCTTCTGCTCTAAATTCTCCTAATAACTCACCTCTCTCATCAACATTTAGACGCCTTACAGTATCATCAAACCAAATTTTCCTTGGCTTTAACGTAGAAACTCCTGCTTCTTTAAACTCTATTTTTTTAATCGCATATTTGGTAATTTGATTTCCTCTGGCACTTCTACTTTTTATCGCTAAATCTGCAAAATCAATATCCCATTTAAGTTTTTTAATACTTCCTACTGCTCTTAATAACACAGTGACAACCTCAGCTTCACCATTTGGGTTTGCAGTAAAATACAGTACTTTAGAACCTTTACTCCCATTCGTTAAATCATACTCTTTATCTCTAGTTATACTTGTAACATTAAAACGTTTCATATAACTTGGACCTTTAGTACCATCTTTATACATCATATTATAAACAGTACGTTTGTCTTTCTTTTTAAAGACTGCAATGTGTATAATTCCTTTCCCTACAAATGTTTTAGAAGCAACTTTGGTTACAATCATGGTTCCATTGTCTCTAAACACAATTACATCATCTATATCTGCACAATCTGTAATATATTCATCTTTCTTTAAAGATGTTCCTACAAAACCTTCTTCTCTGTTAACATATAGTTTGGCATTACGCATCACTACCTTTGTAGCTACAATATCATCAAATATTCTGATTTCTGTTTTACGTTCTTTTCCTTTTCCGTACTTTGTTTTTAGGTTTTTATAATAATCAATAGCAAAGTCTATCAAGTTATCTAAGCTGTGTTTTACTTCTGCAATTTGTTCTTCTAAACCTTCTATAAATTGCTTCGCTTTATCTATATCAAATTTAGATATCTTTTTTATTCGAATTTCTGTCAATCTAACAATATCTTCTTCAGTAACCGCTCTCTTCAAATGTGTAACATGTGGGGCTAAACCTTTGTCAATAGCCTCAATAACACCTTCCCACGTTTCTACTTCTTCAATATCACGGTAAATTCTATTTTCAATAAAAATACGCTCTAATGATGAGAAGTGCCACTGTTCTTCTAACTCGTGTAAACGAATTTCTAATTCTTGTTTTAACAGTTCTACCGTAAAATCTGTTGACTTTTTTAAAACTTCAGAAACCCCAATAAAAACAGGCTTATTATCTTCAATAATACAACACAGTGGTGAAATTGAGTTTTCACAATTGGTAAATGCATATAAAGCATCTATGGTTTTATCTGGCGAAACATTTGGTGGTAAATGCACTAATATCTCTACATTAGCCGCTGTATTATCTTCTATTCTTTTTATCTTGATTTTTCCTTTATCATTTGCTTTAAGTATACTATCAATTAACGAAGTGGTAGTGGTTCCAAAAGGAATTTCTGTAATTACAAGTGTCTTTTTATCTAACTGAGATATTTTAGCGCGAACTCTTACTTTTCCTCCTCTTTTACCATCACTATAATTAGTAAAATCTGCCACACCTCCTGTTAAAAAGTCTGGTACAATGGTAAAACTTCTACCTTTTAAATATTTAATAGAAGCATCAATTAACTCGTTAAAATTATGCGGCAATATTTTTGTAGACAAACCAACGGCAATACCTTCTGCTCCCTGTGCTAATAATAATGGAAACTTTACTGGCAGATTAACTGGTTCTTTTTTTCTACCATCGTAAGATAGTTGCCATTCGGTAGTTTTAGCATTAAAAACAACATCTAATGCAAACTTTGACAATCGTGCTTCAATATAACGAGACGCTGCTGCACGATCACCAGTTAGGATATTTCCCCAGTTACCTTGCATATCTATTAACAATTCTTTTTGTCCCATTTGTACCATAGCATCCGCAATAGAAGCATCTCCGTGTGGATGATACTGCATGGTATGCCCTACAATATTAGCTACCTTATTGTAACGTCCATCATCTAAATCTTTCATAGAATGCATTATACGACGCTGTACAGGTTTAAACCCATCTTCAATAGATGGTACCGCACGTTCTAAAATTACATACGAAGCGTAATCTAAAAACCATTCTTTATACATTCCCGTTACCTTAGTAATGGTTTCTGTATTTTCAGTAGATTCTTGATTTAGCTCTTCATCATGTTCGTAATTGTTGTTGTCTTCACTCATAAAAGCTTCTTTTGTTTCTGTAAACGAAAAATGTTAATTGATTTACTTTTTTATTGATAGCGTTTAGCGTTTTATAGCTATTTTATTTTTGATCTTCTAACAAGTCTAACTCCACCTTAAGGTTATTAATAATAAACTTCTGTCTGTCTGGAGTATTTTTTCCCATATAAAACTGTAGCATTTGATCTATAGACATTTGTTTATCTAACATTACTGGGTCTAAACGAATATCATCTCCAATAAAATGTACAAATTCATTTGGTGAAATCTCCCCTAGTCCCTTAAATCGAGTTATTTCTGGCTTTCCTTTTAATTTATTGATTGCTTGTTGTTTTTCTTCTTCTGAATAACAATAAATAGTTTCTTTTTTATTACGCACTCTAAAAAGTGGTGTTTCTAAAATATATAAATGCCCTTCTTTAATAACCTCAGGGAAGAATTGTAAAAAGAAAGTGATTAATAACAATCGGATGTGCATTCCATCTACATCGGCATCGGTTGCTATTACAATATTATTGTAACGTAAGCCTTCCATTCCATCTTCAATATTCAATGCTGCCTGTAGTAAATTAAACTCTTCATTTTCATACACTATCTTTTTACTTAAACCATAAGAATTTAATGGTTTTCCTTTTAAACTAAATACCGCTTGCGTATTTACATTTCTAGATTTGGTAATAGATCCACTAGCCGAATCTCCCTCCGTTATAAATAATGTAGTATCTAAATACCCTTCTTTTTTAGTATCGGCAAAATGAATTCGGCAGTCTCTTAATTTTTTATTGTGTAGACTTGCTTTTTTAGCTCTATCTCTAGCTAATTTTCGTATTCCTGATAACTCCTTTCTTTCTTTTTCTGCTTGTAATATTTTCTTTTGAAGCTTCTCGGCTACTTCCGTATTTTTATGTAGGTAATTATCTAACTTCGTTTTAACAAAATCATTTATATACGTTCTAACCGTTGGTAAGTCTCCTCCCATTTCTGTAGAACCTAACTTTGTTTTTGTTTGACTTTCAAAAACGGGTTCCATTACCTTTATGGATATCGCTCCAATAATTGACTTACGTATATCTGATGCGTCAAAGTTTTTCCCGTAATATTCACGAACAGTTTTTACAACTGCTTCTCTAAAAGCTGCTAAGTGCGTACCTCCTTGGGATGTATTTTGTCCGTTTACAAAAGAATGGTATTCTTCTGAGTATTGCGTTTTACTGTGAGACATTGCTATTTCAATATCATCACCTCTAAGATGAATTATAGGGTACAACATGTCTTCTACATTATTGTTATCCTCTAATAAATCTTTTAATCCATTTTCTGAATAAAACTTCTCTCCATTAAAAACAATGGTTAACCCTGGGTTTAGGTACACATAGTTTTTTAATAGCTTTATAATGTACTCTGGGCGGTATTTATAGTTTTTAAAAATGGTTTCATCAGCAACAAAAGTTACCTTAGTTCCTCGTCTTCTTGAAGTTTCTTCTAAAAGATCTTGATTTGTTAAGTTTCCTTTTTCAAATTCGGCAGAAGCTGACTTTCCATCTCTAGTTGATTCTACCCTAAAATAGGTAGACAAAGCATTTACAGCTTTGGTACCAACTCCATTTAATCCAACAGATTTTTTAAAAGCTTTAGAATCATACTTTCCTCCTGTATTCATTTTAGAAACCACATCTACTACTTTTCCTAACGGAATACCACGTCCGTAATCTCTTACAATTACTTTATTTCCTTGTACAGATACTTCTATGGTTTTTCCTCCTCCCATAACAAACTCATCAATAGAGTTGTCTAAAACTTCTTTTACAAGTATATATATACCATCATCTGGTGATGACCCATCTCCTAACTTCCCGATATACATCCCCGGGCGCATTCTGATATGTTCCTTCCAGTCGAGCGATCGTATATTATCTTCGGTATATTTTGTTTCTTGTGCCATAAAAATTGAGTGAATTGAAGTGTTCGCTAAAATAACATATAACATCAAAAAATAAAAAACTCTGTTGAATTAGTTTTCAACAGAGCTTAATTTATTTTGGTTTTATATACTAAAGCTTATTCTTTTATAAACTTTCCATTGTAAGTTCCTAATGAATTTTTAACTGTGTAAATATAAGTTCCTGTTGCATAACTACTCACATTAAGCTTTAACTTATTAAATTGATTGTCTGCTTTTTTATCCTCTAATAGCTTTCCATTTAAATCGTATACTTGAATCTCTACTAGTTCATTGTTTAATGCTGTGTAAGGGATATTAACAGTTTCAATACTTGGATTTGGGTACGCTTTGTCTTCTGCTGCTACTTTTATTTCTTTATTAGATAAAGTTGCACTTCCTTCTAAACTATACACTCTATATTTTGTATCATTAGTTGTATTGTTATATTTCTGTAATAACAATTTAACTCCTTCTTGTGTTTGAAACAAAAATTTATCTTCATGTTGTCTACCTTCAAAAACTTGCTCTCCAACACTCCAATCATCTGCTCTGAATACTTCTTCTAAATCTTCATTAATAATATAAAACGCATAACTATTAGTATTATTAGCTGAATCATATTCGGTATGTGAAATCATTAACTCTAACTTATCGTCTGTATTCACAATATGCTGTGAAACATCTTCTATTCTATCTGCGTTCCCAATATCAATGGTTTTATAGATAGAATTATCTAGATTGTATATTTTTACAATTGTATTTGTTCCTTTATTAGGTTTAGTAGAATCAGGAACTACAACCGCTGCTTCTCCATGATTACAAACCACAATCTTATCTCCAGCTTTGGCAAATTTCACAATAGATAAATTATCCTCATATTCGGCATCTAATGTAACTTGTGAAAAAGATAAGTTAGTAAATAAAGTACTGGCTAGTACTAGTGTAATTTTTTTCATAAATAGTAAACTTTTAAATTTTCTAAGGTAAATGTAAACTAAATTCTATCATCTTACAATACTTTTTTTATAACAAGTCTTTTACATACAACATTTTTAAATTTTAACTAATTTTTAGAAAGTTAGCTAATTGACTTTTCTATTTTTGCTGAAAACAATGTTACATGAAATTTAAAACTACATTATTTATAGCTATCTTTTTTGTTAGCATGTGTAATGCACAACAATCTAAAGTTGGTACAGTTGATAGCGAATTTATTATTAGTAAAATGCCGCAAATGAAAGGTGTTTTAAAAAGACTTGAAAACTACAGTAAGCAACTAGACTCTACTTTTCAACTAAAAGCTACAGATTATAAAGCTAAAATAGACGCCTTAAAAAAAGAAGAAAAAACATTAACCGAAGAAAATAAAAAAGCTAGAGTACAAGAAATTGTGGCTTTAGAACAAGACATGGGAAAGTTTCGCCAGAATGGCACTACCTTAATGCAATTACGCAGAGATGAGTATATGAGGCCTTTGTATAAAAAACTTACTGAGGTTATTAACGAAGTAGCCAAAGCTAATAATTATACTCAAATCTTAACCACTACTGGAAATCAATTTGCCTTTCTAGATGAGCGTTTTGATATTACTAAGAAGGTTATGGATAAACTAGGAATTAAAGAATAATACTATTATTAAATAATATATCTTTAAGGGCTGTCTATATAAAAGATAGCCTTTTTTATTTATCTTCTTACATAGATTAACTGATGATTTTTTTAGATTCTTTTTATTTTTTTGGCTTTTTTTAAAATTATAAGTGACTTTTTACTTTTTTATGTTTCTTAAAAGTAGTAGTAGAATAGTTTAGTAGTAGATTTTCTAACAAAAAATCAATAAAAAGGTTTCCTATACAATGGAAACCTTTTTTAATTTCAAAACTTCTATAAAGCTGGAAAATGTAACTAAGAATATTTTAATAGTTCCATTGACAATATTGACGGTAATTTACCCTCGGCTTAGACCCTTGGCGGATTTCAGCAAATAAATTTCCTGAGAAATTAATAGTAAATGGTGTTGCTGGTAATACATTAAATGTTCCACTTACAATATACATACTACTACTTGTATTTGACGCAAAACCTTGTCTAAATGTTCTTAATCTTTGGCCTCTAGACCATACATCAATAGCTAAATCTTTAACCTCTTTATAAACGATATCTCCAGACAGTTTCCATCTTCTTCCATGTAGCCATTCATATTTCATTCTTATACCATAATCTACCCTTAAAATTCCTATATAATACGTATTTACATACGCTTCAAATACAAATTTCACAGGTGTTCCGTTATCATGAAAATTATACTGATATTTAGCATCAACCCATCCTCTTTGTAATACTTCTTGCTTTTTTAAAGGAGTTCTTTGTTTTTTAATTTCGTATACTTTTACTCCTTCATAAACAATACCTTTATTAAAGGTATTATTTTCTTTAAATTGTTGTAAAAGTTTTTCATCCTTCTTTTTTACAACAAACTGCTTCCAGTTCTTAATAAAAATTACTTCAGAGCCTATCTGTATTTCTCTTTTTGAATTATATAAATCTAATACAAAATCAGCATACCCATTCTCTTCATCCATAATTACACTTTTTAATGGTTGAAAATTTTCATTTTGTAAGGAAGTTAGTAATTCATTCATTAAAACTTTCTCTTTTAAATATGTTGCAAATTGCTCTTTACTCTCAAAAGTAAGTCTTCCATCTACTAACTTTGGAAGTTTTCTTTCTTGTTGATCCATTGCTAGTAATTCTGTTTCTTGATTAGAACAAGAAGTAAAAAATAAACTTGTTAATAACGCAAACATAACTACAGTTAGTTTCTTTGATTTTTTCATAAATAGTTTCATTTAAAATTTGATTATTAATTTGAAACAAAACTAACTTTCCTTCTCCCATTTTTTATAACCCATTTCGGGTGATTTTTTAAATATGTGTGACTTTTTGTTTTTTTTTGTTTCTTAAGAGTAGTAGTAGATATAGTTTAGTAGTAGATTTTCTAACAAAAAATCGATAAAAAGGTTTCCCATACAACGGAAACCTTTTTTATTTTTCAGTTTTCTACCCCTTATTCAAAGGCTTAAAGTGTTTTTTTTACTTTTTTTCATTTTTACACAAATCCCAATAACACCAAGGAACAAAAAGACATTTCATTAAGATAAAAGTTATTTTTTTAACACACTCCCACTATTAGTCAAAAAAAATTAAAACAATCACATCAACAGATAATAAATCTGTCTCTTTTTATCGATAAAAGGTTTTGTTATTAGAATGTATTAGTATACTTTCGCGCCCAGTTTGAACGAAGGTTTAAGCTATTCTTGTAAATTTTAGAAGGGTTTATAAGTTAATGTTGGGAGCTCTGGTTGGAGCTCCTTTTTTTATATACCTCAATTTCTTTTTATAATTTTTTAAATATACGTTAAGTAGGGTAAAAGACTTTCTACTTGTTTTATACCAAATCTTACATCTACTCCCCTTTAGGTTTTAAATGAATTGCCCCCGATTCTAACATTAGAAAAAAAATGAATTATCGTTTAACGATAAAAACTACATGCTTATAAATTTTAGAAGGGTTTGTAAGTACTTTTGGGAGTTCTTTGTATGAGCTCCCATTCTTTTTTAAAAACATTTCTACTTAACTACAATACCTTCCCGTTCATCTATACTTACTTTAATTTCACCTAACATTTATTTCCACATCAATTCTTTAAAACTATCTTTACCATATAATTAAGAGAATAATTATAAATAACTTAGGTAGATAGACACTTAAAAGAAGTATTCGCGGGGGAATACTTCTTTTTTTTTTAACTTCATTAAGTAGGGTAATTTGTAATTTATTTGTTCTATATTCGGTTTTCAAATAGATCCCCCCAAATTTTTTAAGCATAGATTAAGCTCCCTATTTAAGGGAGCTTTTTTCTTTCTCCAATTCATTTTAACTACACATTATTACCATTCAACGACACTAAGCCTTGTTTACAACTAATATACAATAACTTAACACTAAAGTGAATGTATCTTTGTATCAAAGTTTAAAGTTTGATTTTTTAAATTTTTAAATGTTTGGTTAGTTTATTTGGTAAGAAGTATTCCTAGTGAATACTTCTTATTTTTTTACCTTATAATAGTTTAAAAACAAACAACTTATATTATTTTATAGTAAAATTTATATTTTTTTTGATTTTTTAGGTAGGGTAAATAAAGATTCAATTGTTTTATAGTTGATTTTTGAATCGTTTTTCCCCTTAATTAATTTTGATATTGATAGCTCCTTAACGGGAGCTATCTTTTTTTAACCTTTTTTAACAGTATTTGTACAATTTTTTTTAGGGTAAACAGTTTTTAATCTGTTATATACAATAAATGGCGAAAGCTGTTTTAATATATTTTAGGGGATAAAGCCTCCTTTTAGGAGGAGGCTTGATATCTAAAAGACCTTTATATTCTTCTAATATAACTTGATAACGGATCATTATATTGAAAGCCTCTTGTAAACCTTTCTTTGTTCAAAATTTTAAACTCAGATAACGCCCATAAAATTAATTCTTTTAAAAATGGTTTGTCTTTTTCATTAAGATTTGGCTCATATTTATTTATCAAAACCTCTAGCGGTTGAATATTGTTTAACTGGTCGTTAAAATACGTGTCATCCATATCATCTAGCAATTCAATTTCATTTGTTAAGAACCAAGCTGATAAATTATCATAAGGTGATTCTTCTGTTTCTTTTCGTAATTTTTTAATTTCAGGAAATATTTCTACAAAAAGTGTTTTTATAGCACTACCTATAAGGTGTTGAGCTACTGCATTTGCTCCTTCTTGTTCCCCTTCATAAACTAGCTCTATTTTACCAGTTATTGCGGGTATGGTTCCAAAGAAATCCAACAACCGAACACTAGTTGTATCATCAGCTGTTAAAAAAGCTCTTCTTTCTGCTGTACTTAATAAATTTTCAAATATTGAAATACTCATTCTTGCACTTACACCACTCTTAACATCAACATATTCACTTTTCCTTGCTTCAAAACTTATTTGTTCAACCAGTTTCCTTGCTAATTTAGATACATAAACTCCTTCTTTTTGCTCCTGTAATAACTTTGCTTCTTGCTGTGTTATTTTTTCCGCTATCTCTACCGATTCTGGATAATGGGTTAATATTTGTGAGCCTATTCTATCTTTTAACGGAGTTACAATACTCCCTCTATTTGTGTAATCTTCAGGATTTGCGGTAAAAACAAATTGGATGTCTAAGGGTAAACGTACTTTAAACCCTCTAATTTGCACATCACCTTCTTGTAAAATATTAAATAAGGCTACTTGAATACGGGCTTGTAAATCTGGAATTTCATTAATTACAAATATGCTTCTATTTGCTCTAGGAATCATTCCAAAATGAATTACTCTATCATCTGCATAATTAAGTTTCAAATTCATGGCTTTAATTGGGTCAATATCCCCTATTAAATCTGCAACTGTTACATCTGGTGTGGCTAACTTTTCAAAAAAACGCTCCTCTCTATGTAACCAAACAATTGGTGTTTCTTCCCCTTTTTCTTTTATTAATTCTTTTGCATATCTAGATATTGGAAAAAAAGGATCGTCATTAATTTCTGAACCCGCTACTATTGGTATATATTCATCCAATAAGGTTATCATTAATCTAGCTAAACGAGTTTTTGCTTGCCCTCTTAATCCTAATAAATTAATATTATGCCTAGACAAAATAGCGGTTTCTAATTCAGGTATTACGGTATTTTCATAACCCCAAACACCTTCAAAAACCGTTTCATTATTTTTTAATTTCGCTATTAAATTATTACGTAGTTCGTCTTTTATACTTATTGATTTATACCCTGCTTTTTTTAAATCTCCAAGTGTTTTTATGTCTTTATAATTCATCTTTTAATATCCTCTAATTCGTTTTTTTCTATTTTGTGCATAGTCTTCAAAAATCATTTCTCCTAATCCTTTTAAACCAGTATAAAATGCTTTTCCTTGGTTGGCTTTTGTAAAGTATTCAATAAAACGCATTAAATACGGGTCTTGTGCAATCATAAAGGTAGTTATTGGAATGTGTAGTTTTCTTGCTTGTGCTGCCATAGTGTAACATTTTTCTACAATAAAACTATCTAGTCCGTTACTGTTTTTATAATAGGTCCCGTCTGAAAGCCTTAAACAACTAGGTTTTCCATCTGTAATCATAAAAATTTGCTTGTTGGTATTTCGTTTTTTACGTAGCATATCCATCGCTAATTGTAAACCTGCAACTGTATTGGTATGGTAAGGCCCCACTTTTAAATAGGGCAATTCTTTTATACTTATTGGCCAAGCATCATTTCCAAAAACAATAATATCTAACGTATCTTTTGGATATTGCCTTTTAATGAGCTCTGTAAGTGCCATGGCTACTTTTTTAGCTGGTGTTATTCTATCTTCACCATACAAAATCATACTATGGCTAATATCAATCATTAATACAGTACTCATTTGGGCTTTAAAATTGGTTTCTTCCACTACCAAATCGTTTTCTGTCAATGAAAAATTACCTATTCCATTATTTATTTGCGCATTTTTTATGCTTTCAGTCATGGCTATTTTGTCTAATGAATCTCCAAAATGATAGTTTCGTAACTCACCTGTATATTCATCTCCTTGCCCTATACTTTTGGTTTTATGATTTCCCCTCTTACTCTTTTTAAGGTTTCCAAAAATTTGTTCCAAAGCTTTTTGCCGAATAGCTTGTTCAGTTTTCGCTGTTATTTTCAATCCTCCTTTTCCGTCTGGATTGTTTATTTCTTCTTTTATATATCCTTTTTTCTTTAGATCCTCTAAAAAATCATCAAGTGTATATTCAGGCGTGGTTAAGTTGTATTCAACATCTAACTGTTTTAACCACTCAAAAGCTTCGTCAAAATCTCCAGAAGTATAGGTTATTAATTCTTTGAAAATTTCAAATAGCTTTTCAAAGGGAGATTGATTAGGTGCTTCGTATTTTTTAAAGCGGAGTCCTTTTTTAAATTGATATTGCATTCTATAAAAATACGAAGGTTTTCTATTCTTTGAAAAGGTATCTTTTTATATTTGACTTTATTTAACATTTTAATGCATTTTAAAACCAAAGAGTTACAGTTACAATATGAAGGTTTTTTAAAAACCCCTTTTTTATGGACAGCTAATACTATTTTAGATATTATCCCTTTTGAAATACCTTCTACTTCTTCTTCTTTTTCTTCTGAAATTACACAACGACTTCGTCTTGGAAAACTTGTAGAACGTTTTGTTTCTTTTGAATTAGAACAACTTGATTTTATAAATATTCTTGCTGAAAACATTCAAATACAAAAAGATAAAATTACGCTTGGTGAATTGGATTGTATACTTTTAAAAAATAATGTTCCTATTCATTTAGAAATTGTTTATAAATTTTACTTGTATGACAATACAGTAGGAAACTCCGAAATTGAACATTGGATTGGCCCTAATAGAAAAGATTCGTTTATTCAAAAACTTACGAAGCTACAACAAAAGCAATTTCCTCTTTTGCATACTGAGGAATGTAAACTGTTTTTAAAAACACTTTCTTTAGATACAACTTTAATGCAACAACAAACTTATTTTAAAGCACAGCTTTTTGTTCCATTAAAAGTAACAATTAATACTCCTACCTTAATCAACCCCAAATGTATTATTGGTTTTTATTGTACCCTAAAAGAACTTACAGCCTTTTCTAATTGTAAGTTTTACATACCATCCAAACACAACTGGTTAGTTTGGCCTCACACTCATGTAAATTGGCTTGGTTATACTGATTTCCTGAAGCTTCTTAGTGTGTATTTAGCGGAACAAAATGCCCCGTTATGCTGGTTAAAGAAACCTAATGGTGAACTGGTTAAATTTTTTGTGGTTTGGTGGTAACTTTATTTTTTGACAACCTTTTTCTTGAAGTTATAAAATAAACCCCTGTTAATAGTATAATTGATGCTATAATTGATTTAGGTGTTAGTTTTTCATCTAAAAAATACCACCCTAACAACAAGGCTACTACTGGATTTACATACGCTGATGTTGATACTTTTTCTGTTGACACGACCTTTAATAAATAATTAAAAGCTGAAAAAGCGACAATGCTTCCAAATACAATTAATAATAACATGGACATCTGAGTTCTATACGTCCAATTTGTTGGAGCAATCCATTCTTCATTAAATATTTTACTTGAAATAAATAATAAAATACCTGCTATTAGCATTTGGTAGCCTGTACTAACAAAGAAGTTTTTAGGTAAATTGGCTTTGGAGACAAATACACTTCCATAACTCCAACTTAATACACAGGTAAAAATCATGAATATTCCTAAAGTACTTCCTTCTGTAGCTGTTATTTCTTGTTGACTAACTAATAAATACATTCCAAAAATACCTAGGCACACACCAATAATTGATTTTTTCTGCATTTTTTTACCATCAATTAATCGCATTAAAAACAATACAAATAATGGCTGTGTTGAAGCTAGTAATGCTGCAAATCCGCTATCTACATATTTTAACGCCCATACAAATACACCATTCCCATATACTAGGAACAGAAAACCTGCTATAAAAGTGTTTAATAACTGTGTTTTGGTTACTTTTAATGATTTTTTTAAGAGTTTAGCTATAATCATAATCAAAGCTCCAGCAGTAATAAAACGAATAGAAGCTAATAATAATGGTGGTATTTCTACAACTGCTATTTTATTCCACAAATAAGTAGATCCCCAAATAATGTATATGGCAAAAAATGCAAGTAGTACTAGTAGTGTAGATTTTTTCATGTCTGGCTTTTTTCGTGTATAAATGTAACAATAAAGTTTTAGGTATTATTAATAAAATAGCATGAGTTTATTGTACATCACTAAACATTAAAATAATGGCTTGAATTTCTTTTTAGAAGTAGTATTTCCAACTAATAATGTCTTGAAAAACCAATTTATTTAGCCCTAATGAAACCCTCTGAAAAATAGACTCCACCGATATTTTTAATATACATACCTAAAAACGGGTAAAACTTTAAAAGTTAAACCCGTTTCGTAGCTTTTTGTACAAAATTCTTAAACAGTGTTAAATATTTATTTCAAATGCTTTGCAAAAAACCCCATCATGGTTTTATATAGTTCAATCGTATTTTCTTCGTGCCCAAAACCATGCCCTTCATTATATTTTACCATATAAGGTACATCTACGCCTCTATTTCTTAAATTACTTACTATTTGATCTGATTCATTTATATTAACTCTTGGATCATTAGCCCCTTGAACCACAAACAACGGTTTGGTTATTTTATCTACATGCAACGCAGGAGATACAGCTTTCATAATCTCCTTTTCTTCAGGATTTTCAGAATCGTACCATTGCTCATAAAACTGTTTCATTAAAGGCTTCCAGTACGCAGGGAAAGAGTCAACAAACGTAAATAAATTAGATACCCCAACATAATCAACACCACACTTGTATAAATCAGGTGTTTTAACTAAACTTCCTAAGGTAGCTAAGCCGCCATAACTAGCACCATAAATTGCAATATTGTTTTCATCTATAAGGTTCAATGTTTTCACATAAGCTACTGCGTCCTCTAAATCATTTAACATTTTTCTTCCTATTTGCTTACTTCCTGCTAAGTAAAATTCTTTACCATACCCTCCAGATCCTCTATAATTTACTTGTAACGTTGCATACCCTCTACTTGCAAATAACTGTGTTTCTGGGTTAAAGCCCCATGAGTCTCTAATTCCATAAGGTCCACCATGTGGGTTTACAATTAGCGGTATTTTTTTTCCTTTTTTAGCTTCATTAGGAATGGTTAAATAACCATATATAGTTAATCCATCTCTTGATTTAAATTTAATAGGCTTTACTTCTGCCATATCTCTTGGATCTAGCTCTGGTCTAAGATTAAGTAACTCTTTTGTAGTATTTTTTAACGTATCATAAATATAATATATTCCTGTTAATTTATCACTAGTTACATAAACTAACAACTTATCTTCATTTGTTGTTCTACTAACAATAATAAACTCCTTATTTTTAAACCTTTCTTTTAAAAATTTATATCTTTTTTTATAGGTCTTACTTATTGGTATTTCTACACGTTTTTCTCCAACGTAGCCATAGTAATCTAACTCATAATTTCTCTTTCTAGAAAACGATATTTCATTAACATCAAAACTTTTATTCGTATATATTTTTTTTATGATTTCTTTCTTCTTTAAATCATACAATATCAACTCCTTAGTATCATTATAAATATTAGTTCCTATATACGCATCATGAGGATATGGTGTTTGATAGTTAAATGCAGCAATTGAAAAATCTTCTTTCCATGTTGTTGTTACAATTTCCTCAAACTTATCTGATCCAGAAACCTTATAAAACAAAACATGCTCTGTTCCATTTCTACGTTGTTTATAGGCTCTTAACTCTCCATCTTTATCAAACACATATCCAAACACTGAATTATTAGGGTCTGTATTAGTAAATAACTTTTCTAGATTCCCATTAACTATATTTAGCTTATAAGGCTCAAAAATTTGTGGATTATCTTTATTCATTTGAATTATAATATAATCTTCTTGGTCCCTTAAAAAACTTAAAATACTTACTTGAATATCTTTAAAAGGAGTTAATGCTTTTTTATTCTTCCCATCAATATCAACAGCATATAGTTGGTAATTTTCATCTCCTCCTTTATCTTTGGCATAAAAGAGCCTTTTATTATTAATCCATCCATAATCGGCTATTAAATTCTCTCCTTCTTCAATTACCTTCTTTATGGTATTAGTTGTAGTATTTTTTATATATACATGTGCCTTACCATTACTATCTCTTTCTCTATAAGAAAGGTATAATCCATTTGGAGAAAGACCAAAAGAAGATTGTGTAGACTTTTTAAAATAATCGTTTACCGAATACTTGTAGACTTTCTTTTCATTAGCCGCTACAGCAGCTAACTCTTCTTTAGTTGAAGGTAATTTTGGATTTCCTGGAATACTATCTTTTTTTTCTTGCGCCATACTCAAATTATGAATAAGAATAACTACAATTAAATATACTATTTTTTTCATTTGTTCTGATTTATCATTAATCAGGTACAAATTTGATATTTAACTAACTTTTTTTATGTTAATTAGTGTTAATTAAGGTTATTTAGTACTAACAGCTATTTTATAATACAAAGATATTCTATAAAAAAACAGAGCATAAAGTACTTTAAGACTTTATACTCTGCCGTATAAAAAAAAGAAAAATTAATCTTTTAAGATGCGCCTATTAAACATCCTAAAAATTAATCCACATTTATATTTACCCAGTAACTTCCTTGTTCCGTTTCTGAGGTATTGTATGCTAAAATATTTATGGAAGTTCCATTATTAACATCAGATAATAACCAATCCATTGGCTGACTCATCATAGCGCCACTTTCCAACTCTACCATATTTCCTTCTAAGGTAGTAGTATCTGTACTTAAATCAAACTGCAAAGTAGCCGCTCCCCTATTTTCAAAACTGATATACTTCCCTGTTTCAAAAGACATATTGGTTATTACTACTGTTTCATCTGGAGCTACTATGCCCACAAACTCAGTTACTGTAGCACTTGAAGAAATAGGTCTATAACTATACTGCGCTCTTTTTGCTGGTTGATTGGCAAAAATTAACTGTGCTGTATTGTTAATTTGTATCATGGTAGTATAGCAATCGTTTAAAGTACTCACACGTTCTTCGGTAAGCACCAAACGTTCTTTTTTATAAATTTCTTGCTGCACATTGGCTGTCTTTAATTGTTCTTTTACCGTTGCCAATTCCTCTACAATATTTGCTGGCATTCCTCCTTTGGTTACATCTGTTAAAACCTCTAAATACTTAGCTACAACTTTTTCTAAGGTATCTAAAAACACCAACATTTTTGGTTGACTTCTATGTATCTTTTTGTAACCAGAAGTAAACTCTTTTATAATAGCAGAGTTTTCTGGAAATGCCCATTGTGCATGGTTTTTTATACGGTTGTATAAAATACGAGCTATTTGCATAGAGTTTAACACTTTTTGGGTTTCCACACCTTGCTTTGCTAAAGTACTAACATCTGTTACAATAGTATCTGCTGTATCAATTTGATTTAAAAAATTAGTAGCATACTCACTAGTAAACCTAGTATTAAAAGCTGTAAATTGGGCTAAATCTTGCAAAAATAAGTTGTAAATGGTGCGGGCACTTTCTGCCATATGTCTTGTCCTAAAAAAAGTTTACATATTTTAGATTAATCCTATAATACGTTTACATTTAATATTTAGTCCTATTATTGGTTTACAATAATAGGATTTTTCTTATAATAACTCTTCCATAATTTTTCAACTTTTAAATTGTTCTGATGTACTTGATTTGGAGTAAGGTTTCCAATGCTCATATGCGGTCTTTCTTCATTATATAATTTTACAACTTGATCCAGTAAACTCTTAGCCTCTTCAATATTATCAATTTTATAATCATTTAAGTATTCTTCTTTTATAATGCCATTAACTCTTTCTGCTATTGCATTTTCAAGAGGATCTCCATTTTCTGTCATACTAATATTTATAGAGTTTTCCTTTAATAACTTTACATATTCATTACTACAATATTGTGTTCCTCTATCTGAATGATGTATTAATTTACAATGATTTGGCAAGTTAGATAATGCCATTTTTAAAGCTTTAATGGTTTCTGAGGTTTGTAAACTATAACCTAAATGATAACCAACAATCTTTTTTGAGTAAGCATCTGTTATAAAGCTTATATAACTAAAACTATTATTAAGCTTCCAATAAGTAATATCACTAACCCATAATTGATTAGGAGCTGTTGGAGCCATATTTTTAACTAGATTAGAATATTTTTTAAATCTATGGAATGAGTTTGTAGTGATTGTTTGTTTCTTTTTCCTTCTAACTAACAGATGATTAGCACCAAGTATATCAAACAATCGATCTCTTCCCATCTTAATTTGATGTTCTAATAAAAAAGGTTGAAGCTTTTCATAAAGCTTTCTACCTCCCATATGACGATGATTTCGACGTATCTTCAGAACTTGTTTTACTATTAATTCTTCTTCAAAACATAACTGTTCTTTATACCAAAAATGTTGGTAATATGCTTGACGAGTCACACCAAGTAATCGGCAGAACCTGCCTAAACTTACTTTGGGATAATTAGTTTTCATCTCTTGGATTACTTGGTATTGGACTTTTTTACAATCTTAATTTTTAGCTCTTTTTCAGTCAACTCTATCATTTTTTTATAAGTTTCAGCTAATAATTTAGCTTCTTCTAATTCTTTAAGTAAATCAGAATTAGATTTTTTAATGTTAGATTGACTCTTAGATTGTGACATAGTAGGTAAAGGTACAAAAGTAGATTTGGAATCATTATAACCAAATTCTCTTAACCAATAAGTAATTCGTGAATTACCAATTCTATATTTCTGTTCTATATCTCTACGAGTTGCTGTTCCTGTTAAAAACTCATTACAAACAAATCTTTTAAATTCTTCACTATATCTATTTTGCCACTTAGATGATGATGTCTTTGAATATCGTTCCATTTAATTACATTTGAATGTAAACCTATTTCAGGACAAGACAATTCAGACCTTTTACTAGTTTATAATCTAAAAAATTATTGAAGCAAACCCTAACTTAAATTCGGGGCAAATAGCTGAATTAATTTAATCTTTTATAAAATGAAATATTTTGAGTTAAAAAACAGTACAAATATAAAAGAAGTAGGTAAATTACCTCAGAGTGAAGACGGGTACTTTGGAGATGTGCAACAAAGTTTTATTCCTTTTGAAGGTTTAATAGATTTTGATTTTAAATTACCAGAACCAAAACTAGAAAAAAAAGCAAAACAGACTTCATTTCTTAATGTAATTATAACCTCTGGAAAGTTCTTAGTTATAGATGATGATTTTCTGAATTTTTTAAAAGATTTTAATATAGGAGAGTATCAAAGTTGGAAGATTAAAATCTATCAAGAAAAAGAATTAATTGAAAAGTATAACCTTTTCTTTTTAAATGATATAAAACAATCTGATTATATTGATTATACTAAAAGTAAATTTTATAAAGGAAAGTTCTTTGACTATGAAAACAAAGGTGAAATTGTTGAAATTATAAATTATCAAGATTTTTTAGAAAAGAGAGAAGCCGTAAAGAATGAAAAAAACAAGTTACACCTTTTAGATGAGAAAATAGTTTTTGATTTAAGAAGAGTTAAAGAAGATATGTTTAAAATAATGAACTCCCCTAGAAGTGGGTATTATATATCTGAAAGACTGAAAGAAGCTATAGAAGCAAAGGGGCTAACAGGAATGAGTTTTACAGAAATTGGAGACTTAAAAAATGTAGAAGTAATTTATTAAGAATTTTAACTTAAATTACTATAAAACAATTCTTTTTAATTTTAGATGTATTTGGGTCTTTTGATGATGAATAAAAAAAGAATATTTTTATTAATTTTTTTATTCATACCCTTTATAAAAAACAATCACTGAAAAATAAAGACTTAAGTTGTTTTGTAATTTTTAAAATAAAATTTATATAACAATTTAGTTAATAATAAAGAGGCTGAATTATTTGTTTTTTTAACTTAGAATTTAGCCTCTTTTTGTTTAACTCTAAACAATAGTTTATTGTTTATGAAAAACTTGTTGTTTTCACAACCTTTGATTTCTTAACGTTTTATAATTTTTTTGGTATGTAACTTACCTTCTGCGTTATAATTTATAAAATACATACCAGATGCAAATTTACTTATGTTTATTTCAACCTCTTTAATTATGTTTGGAATTGTAACAACTGTTTTTCCAATAGCATCAGATATTATAAGATTTTTGATACCTTCTTTATTTTTAGGTTTTATCATAAATTTACCATCAGATGGGTTTGGGTATATAAGTACTTCTTCTTGGTTTATGTATATATCATCATTATTTGTTTCAAAAGTGGTAGCAGACTTTCTAAATGAAACTCCTGGACGTAAATAATTTCCTAAATCTCCAATTCGTTCTCCATCACGAATAAAAGAAGGGAAGGTTATACTAAATTGTTTTGCTCTAACATTTTTTATATCATCTTCTCTCACAAGTAAATCACAGGCATTATTATCCTTTGCTTCAATAACTATTTTATCATTAGTATTATTTGAAGTGATACTCGAAACCCCACTTAAACTTACATGAGAAGCACTTATATATAACTGTATATCATCAACAGTATTTCCATTAGCAGAGTGACTAACCTTAAAGTTGTTTAGATTAATACTACTGCTAGCTGCTATCTGGGCATTAGCATTCCAATCACTAGTAAAAGAAATAATTCTACGACATCGGTTTAGAGGGCGATCCGTTATTGACTCCACCAGACTAGGGAAATATGCGCTTAATATACCTACAACGTAAGTGTTTACATCAATGCCAGAGTCTTTTTCTTCTCTCAATTGAATTAAGGCATTTTTTAAGCTTCTTAAGTATCTTGCAAATAACTCTTTATCTGCTTGGTTAAAATTTCTAAAAACACCTCTTTCTGCAGCAAATGGCATCCTAAAATTAGGAGATGTTACCTCATTTATAAGAATACAAAGAAAGCTAATTGTTGATTCAATTAAATTATTAGGGTCTATATGTAAACTAGCATCATTATAGAACCTGAACATGGTAAATGTAATAAATGAAGAAGGAGGTATAGTTTTTTTTGAAAATTGTGCTTTATCCACACTTTTAAGCCATAATTTTAAAAGTTTTAAAACTTTATGCCTCATTTCATTACGATTACTAGGATCGTTTTGCTCCAATTCATGATATTCATGATAAAAATCTGGAGCATTATCAGGAATCCACCTATTCCATACGTCATTTGGATCTGCTGTTGCCCCTAAAGGTTGATTTCCCCCAAATCCCATAACATGTCTGTTTGCATTCATCAAATTAATATCTTCTCTACCTCCATTTATTCTTAAAACTAGGGCAACATCTAAAGATAAACCTTCTAGACCATTACCTAATAAATTAACAATGGTAACAGCTGGTTTATATTCTAATCTATACCTAGCCTTATTATCAAATACTCTGTTAACTAAAAAATTATGCAATGATATTCTCATTGCTCTCGCATCTGGTCTCTCTCCATTGATTCCCACTACTATTTGTGAGTCTACATCAGAAGTAGTCAGAGCAGCTCCAGCAGCTCTACTACCTCCAACAACCAAATTAACATCATTAATACCAGCTTGAGGGAACTCACTTCTTAAATAATTAATAAGGTCCTGATTACTTATTTGCCCCGATAACTCATTAATCATTATTCCATATTGTTGATTTCCTAGAAAAGATAGACAATTCTCATGTACAAACCGTTCTAATACTCTATTTCCGCTTGTTAATATTTGATTTTGAGCATTCGCATAAAAGCTAATCATTATAAGAGCTAATAATGCAAATAACTTTTTATATATATGTATCATATTTTATATATTTATTTTTATTAATTATGAATTATTATCCCTCTTATTTTAAATTTAACCAAACTAAAATAAAGAGGTTTAATAGAATATATAAGTGTTATTTTATTAAGCTCTTTAGCTTATTTATTTCTTTATCTTGTTCTATTAAATGTAATGTAAGCTCTTCTATTTTTTCCAGAAGGATTTTAGTCATTTCTCCAATTTCTAATCCATTTTTCTGAACTTCCTTGACAGATGGTACATTAGGTAAGTGATTGTTTTTTTTTGTAAACTCTTCTATTTCTTTGAGTGATAACATTTTATAATCTTTTTTTAAGTTTGATGTACCTGTATAATACTTCTCAAAAACATAATCTGGGATTACATTTGTTAATACTACCACCTTATTGGTACGTACTAAACCATCTACATAAAGATTACGATTCATCTCGAAGTGATCATTTGAGCGTTCTCCTCTATATTTAAATATAGGAGTGTTGTTTGATACTTTTCCAAAATAGATTTTTCTATTAGATTGGTTTTCATTGGTGTCAAATGCAATATTGTTATCCCAAGTTACTGAGTTTCCGCTTACAGTACTAAAGCCTGCTCCTTGTGCATGACTTTTATTAACACCAAATGAAGTTAAAACAACAGAAAGAATAATTAATAATTGAAAATTAGATTTTGTAAAATTTTTCATTTTTATAAATGTTTAAATTAATGTTTATATAAAACGGAAACTTTAGTATGAGAAGTGTATAAAAAAGTAGAAGTGATTAAAATTTTTTTCAATATTAAACGTTCAGATTTAACATAGTTAAATCTGCTTTTAAAGAGAAAATTAAAAAAAATGATAGCTATAAAAACCTAGGATTTATTTACCATGGAAATTATATAAGAAATGTTACATTTTTAAGAACAGTGATATTTTAAAAATATAATAACAACTTATAAGAAAGCCTATGTTTTTATCATATGAAAGAGGTGATTAAAAATATCCTTTTATCCTATTAAAGTAATACTAACTTAAATCCATAAGTAATTTGAATTAAAACAACAGAGTTGGATTGAACGTTTTAATAAGGAGTTATAAAATATCTTAGCTTTAAAATAATGGATAAACATTGTTTATTATACATAGAAAAGAGGTTGCCTAAAAAGGTAGCTTCTTTTATGTTACAAAAAAGCTTTTTTTAGCTTATTAGTGTATTGCTTAGTAGTCTGTTTCATATAAAAACCTAAATAAATAACGGCTTTATCTATTGTATTAATGGCAAATACACTATAATCAAACTGATGGTTATAACCGTGAAGTAAAGCTTCTGTTTTCTCAGTAATCACTTCATACTCTGCTCTGGAAATATGGTTATGACCACCTGCATTGATGTACTTTTTAATACGTTGCTCGGTATTTTTAATAGCATCAAATAAAATTTCTAAATCGCTAGCCCCATTTACTAAAATGATTCGTTGTCTATTCAGTCCTTCTATAGCTAGTTCTTTTTCTTTTTTGATTGTTTTGTCTGATTTATCTACTGAATAATACTCCTTCCCTACTTCATTATTAAATTTTAAAACGGTTTCTAAATGCATTTTTGCCAAAACCTTCATCGGAACTATAATGGCATTGAATTTTTGTTGTAGTAAACTATGATATTGCCGTTCTGCTTTTAAAGTATATTGATTGTGAGGATCTTTAGTAATAACAAATAAACTAAAAGGGTTTTTAGTTACTTTATGGTTAATGGCTGCTACTTTGGTTAATAACTCTGAAAAAGGAATTGCTTGCTTTTGAAATACAGTAATATTTTCTATAACCTCATCTAATGCCTCTTTTCCATCCGTAGTAAATCGATTATCTGTATCGAAATCTAACGAGGAATTCGCTGTTCTATTAGTGTTTTGAGCTTGTGGAGTTGTTTCTTCTTTTTCACCACTATCAAATATGTCGTTATATGGGTTTGACATATTGCAAAGTACTTAATTTCTTTAGCAATTTCAAAATGAAGTTTCCAATAATTAATTACTGTATAACCACTACCTCAACACTAAGTCACTACTTTTCTACACTCATGCCTTTTTCAGTTTTTTACACTCACATTCTTAGTATCTTTAGTAAAGAATAGATAACCAACTAAAAAATTATAAATTATGACTACCTCTTTACATGACAATGAGATTGACCAAACTATTGTAAAAGCAGCTATTTATCCGCCAATTGGTATTATGCGTGTTGGAAATAGTGTTAATGAATACTTTATAGGCCCGTTAGTAGATAATCCAACTCCTAAAACCGATCCGTATGCTTATAGAGATGAATTAGGCGCGTTAAAAAGACAAGCAGCACAGTTTAGAATCTACGGTTTAAATGCTGCCGGACAAGCGGTAAAAGAATTAAACTCAGACAATGCTATTATTAGCTGGAGTAGCCATTTAGCTAATCAAAAAGCTTCTTGGTATCAATTTCAAATTGCTTTGGATATTCCTGAAGCTGCCGACGCACCTCCTTCTTTTTTAAGAAATATTGATGTTAAAGATAGAAAGGACTTATTAATTGATGGTGGTTCACAAACTGTTAGTGGTGTAAATGTAGATAGCGGTGCTACTTTTAAAGGTAGTTTTATGGGGAAATCTGTATATCTTGGTGAAATGCGTACGGATGACAAAGGACGCTTATTAATGTTAGGAGGACATGGTACATCTGAAAACATCAATGGAGATATTGCCATTACCTTTGCTAATAATGAAGGTTGGTATGACGATACCTCTGATGGGCCAGTAACAGCTTCCGTTAAATATGGTGCACAAATATTAGAAGTAGATCCTGCTTGGGTTGTGTGTGCTCCGCCAGATTATGCTCCTATGCAAAAATCTGTACGTACCATGTGGGACTTAATGCGAGATGTTGCCGTAAAATCAAAAATGTTACCGCGTCCAGAACGTCCATCTTTTACAAAAGACATCTTACCTATTTTTCAACGTATGACTGATTTACAATGGGTAAATGCAGGTTTTGCTGGTGGTTTTGGTTTTGGAGGGCCATTTAATTATACTTCTGAAGAATGGATTGCTCGTTTAGGAAATCCTTCTACTGCTTATACTGAAATGCGAAGAACTATTTCTAATAACTTTAGAAGAATCGACGTTTCGGGTGCAGAAGCACCTCAATTATGGCCTTGGTTATATGGTGATGCTATTAGTATTCCCACTACAGGCTCTGTACGTCAGCACGCTACTTTATCTGGTTTACAATTGGAGTTTTTAGATCAATGGGTAAAAGGAGATTTTGATGCCGATTACAATCCTAATGCATCAACCCCTACTAACATTGATGACATTCCAGTAACTGAACAGCCTGATATGTTAACCAAAGCTGCTATGGAATTTTGTTTGGCAGATGCTTTTCATCCTGGTTGTGAAATGACATGGCCTATGCGTACTTCTGGAATGTATATGGCGCCTTTTCGTTTAAAACATGCGCCTAAAACACCTCCTGTAAATACTATTTATTATGGACCAACTATGACTACAGATACATTAACTTTAGCAAAAGGGCCTTTATTAAACGGTCAGGTAGCTGGAGGAATTACGCGTTGGATGGCTATTCCTTGGCAAACCGATACGGCTAGTTGTAGAGATGGATATACAGCGCCGTATGATCCATACTTACCTACTTTTTGGCCAGCAAGAGTACCAAATAATATTTTAAATGAAACGGATTACGCAAAAACTATTGATCCGAATTTAGCAGAACCAGAAAGAATTGATGCTTTTGCTACGCGCCCTGATTGGTTGAATGATTTACCTTTAGATGGACAACCTGCTAATTATACCAATCAGATTAATAGCATGGTTAAGTATTTTGATAAGTTAGCGGTGGTGCAAAAACGTCCTGGGGTAACTGGTGATGCTAACTTCCCTAAAGAAATGCAAGTAGGTATTGTACCTAGCTCAAAACAAGATGCTGCTTTAATAGCCGCTACCTTAGACGATTTAAATACTATTGTAAATAGTAAAGCTTTAAATGCGGATACTCAAAAAGCGCTTCAAACTGCTGTTGAAAAGCTTTCTCATGAGAATTTATTAAATGAACAACTTTTAATAGAAAGTGCCAAAGGAGATTTAATAGCTTTAGTACATGATGAAATGAAAGATTTTGAAGCTACCCCTAATATTGTAAACACCATGGGTATGTTAGCTTCTAAGCTACATGATATTGATGAAGTAAAAGCGTTAGCTACTGCTGCACCGGAGAAAGTTGAAGTAGGTATTCCTGAAAAAATGTCTCGTTTTTCAAGGTTTATCCCTAAATAGAATAGACTTATAATTTTAACTTTAAAACATAGAATGTCACGTCGAGTGATTTTTCTGAATGAAAGAAAGGAAAATTGTATCGAGACGTTATAAAGTAATTCTCGATACAATTTTATTTTGATTTCAATGAGCTCAAAATCAATCAAATTACTTATCCTATTTATGAATAATAGTTTCGTATAAATTTAACTGTTCTCGATAATTTTTTTACTGCGTTAACACTTCATAAAAAACACTCGAACTTACATATGCAAAGAATTTATTCGTACACCATATTACAAGTAAAACATTTATAGGTTAGGTTGAGCACAATCGGAATCTTTTTCTAATAAATTAATACTTTTTTATGACACAAGAAACAGAAATAGTTATTATTGGTGGTGGCATTGCAGGTTGTATAGCTGCACTTTCTTTAGCTGATACGTTTAAAGTAACTATTATAGATAAGCTAGAAAAACCTATGGAACGTGTTGGAGAATCTTTAGCTCCTGCTGCACAACGTATTTTGAAACAGTTAGGGCTTCTTTCTACGAATGAAGAATCGATTGAAAATGGATTGTATATTAACAATATAGGAATGCAATCGTATTGGGGAAGTGATGCTGTACAATTTGTAGATCATTTAAAAAATCCTGATGGTTGTTCCCTTAGTCTAGATCGTCAACAGTTTGAAAGCTATTTAAGAAGCTGTGTGGTTAAAAAAGGAATTACTTGTTTTTGGGGCTATCGTTTTTTTAATGCTTCCTTAGAAAAATCAAACTGGAACCTTACTATAAAAAATGACGATCAGAAAAACAGAAAGGAGTATAAAATTACTTCTAAGTTAGTGATTGATGCTACTGGTAGAGGGAGTCATTTTTCCCGTAGCATAGGTATTAAACGGTTAACTTTTGATCAATTAATTTCTTGCTGGATAAGTTTACCTAATACCGCTACTAATACCATGAGTACTATTGTTTCTGACGCTTTAGGTTGGTGGTATAGCGCTGTAACTCCTAATAATAAAAGGGTTTTATCTTTTCAAACCGATCCTGATTTAGTATCACGAACTACTTTTAAACACAAAACTGATTTTTTAAAATTAGTAGCTTCTAATTCTAAAATGCAACCACTCATTACTAACGTTTCTATTAATGACATTAATTTCCATGGTACTGTAAGTGCTAATTCTACCCGACTACTTCAACCTTCTGGTAAACAATGGATTGCTTTAGGTGATGCGGCAATTAGTTTTGACCCACTTTCTTCTCAGGGTATGTTTAATGCCATGGCTACCGCCATGCAAGTAACTGATTTATTAATTGCTAATAATTTTATACACCAATATAATACTGAAAAAATGGCGCAGTTTTCATACTTATATTCACAACAAATTGAAGCTATTTGGCAACATTACTTAAAACATAAATCGTTATTCTACACTACTGAAAAACGTTGGAATAAGCATCCTTTTTGGCAACGAAGACAAGAGGAAGTTACTGTAAAAGTGTAATACTAGATTATAAGTATGAAAACATATCACGAATAATTATATCATTTCCTACATAAATTCACTCATTTAAACTATCTTATTTTCGTTTCTCGAACAAACAAAAAAGATATCGAGAACTAAATACTAGCCCTCGATACCTAAATTCTATTATCTTATTTATGAATCCCTTTTTCTACAATTGATGCTTCATGTATTCTTCTACTTCTTGTTTTGCTTTTAAATCTTCTACTTGTTTTGTAGATTTTCCTTCTGCACGCTTAATAAAGGCATCAAATAAATGGCTCATATAAATTGGAGAAGTATCACTTGTATAACTTACTGCATTATGACAACTAAAACAATTTGCTAAAGTTTCTACATTTACCTTAGACAAACTACTTTGAAATGTTTGTGTATACGTTTCCATAGTAACATTAGCACAATTTAATGAACCTCTTGCTACTGAACCTGGAGTCCCTTTATGAACATCTCCTTTTAACTTTACTAATAACTCAGCTTGTTGTTGTGTGGTTAAACCATCAGTATCTATCCAAATAGATCCATTATAAAAATAATTTTTCCAAGGTCCTTCTTCTTTTTCTAAATTCTTTTTTACACAGGTATTAATATTTTGAATGTTTTCAAAATTCACTGGTTCAGATTGACTTGTTTTCATAAAAGCTCCAGTGGTATCTACTGGAACTCCATATTTGAATAGATCATATGCCTTGTATTTCTCTTTAGCTGAAGATCCTGTCCATAAAATTCCATCAATACCAGTAGTACTACCTTTTGCAAATAATAATTTATCTGCTGACGCTTCTGCTTTATCTTCTTTCCAATTATAATTAGGTGCTAAATCATGATGCTCAAAAGTAGCCCAAATAAACTCAGGATGATTCTCTACTACTCCAACAACGTGCATTCCTAACAAGGCTACTTCTGTATTTTTATAATTCTTTCCATCTCTACTCACTGCTGCTACAGTTGTATAATAGTTCTTCTGTTCACTTTCTTTAATAGCATTCTTAGCTACCCAAGATACCTTTAACTCAAACGACCCTACAGGAAAAGAAGACAAGTTGTTTTTTGCTAAAGTTCCTTTAAGGATAGAATCTTTAAATTGTTCTGCAGCATTTTTCATAGTGGGGTTTACATGGATAGAATATAAAACGGTACCTTCTTTTCCTTTAGTCCCATACGTTGGATTGGTTTTTAAAACACCACTTGATCCTGCCTGTAATGAATCTGTTAATACTAAAGCAGCTCCTGCCTGCTGTTTTACAGGTTGCATATGCGAATCTACCTGATGTACTTCTTTAGGATTTAAAAACAATGGAATTTTTACTTTAACTGGTATTGGTGTTGGTTCTCCTCTTGTAATAATAGGGATTAAAGTTACTTCTGTAGTAGGTTTAGTTAACCACAAAAACTTTTGCCAAGACCATTGATGAAATATAGCATTGGTAGTACTTGAAACATCAAATGGACTTCCTTTTCCTTCTGCTGGATTTTTAGTTTGTGAATGCGGAAACCAATCACTTTCACACAAACTCTTATCTGCTTTCACATTATAGGCTACTTTTTCTGTTTCTTTTTCAATTACTTTTTTTTCTGTTTCTTTCTTCTTACATGAAGAAAAAAACACCATACTAAAAGCTAGTAAGGTTACTGTTAATTTAATGGTTGATTTCATAATAAGTCAGTTTTTACGTTATGTTCAAAGTTAGGTTTTTACGCTATAGTACTTTTAGCAAATGTCATGAGCTATCTATTTTTTGTTACAAGTACTGTTATATACGTATTAAGTGTAGTCTTTTAAAGTTAATGATTAATTTTTAAATAGTGTTCTTAACTTTCAATAAAAAAGCGTTAGTTTTGCAGGCTTTTTTTTATTTTTAAAAACAAAAACATGAATAAACACGAAGAATATATGAGTGAAGCTGTAAAAGCAGCTTTAAAGGGAATGAGCAATAATGAAGGTGGGCCTTTTGGATGTATTATTGTTAAAGATGGTGAAATTGTTGGTAGAGGAAATAACAAAGTAACTTCTACAAATGATCCTACTGCACATGCTGAAGTAACTGCTATTCGTGATGCATGTAAAAATTTAGGTTCGTTTCAATTAGATGGTTGTATCGTATACACGTCTTGTGAGCCTTGCCCAATGTGCTTAGGTGCTATTTATTGGTCACGTCCTGATAAAGTATTTTATGGAAGTAATCAACAAGATGCTGCTAATATTGGGTTTGATGACGAGTTTATTTACAAAGAAATTCCATTGCCTTATGAGAAAAGAAGTATACCTTTTGAGCAAATTGGCAGAGATATTGCCTTAGAGCCTTTTCAAAAATGGTCACAAAAAGATGATAAAATAGAATACTAAACTTATGGTTACTTTAGAAAACGAATCCTTAACGGTAGAATTAACAACTTTAGGCGCCGAGCTTACCAAAATTTATTCTAAAGAAACCCAATTAGATTACTTATGGAAGGGTGACGCTTCTTTTTGGAAGCGCCACGCTCCTATTTTATTTCCTATTGTTGGTAAGTTAAAAAATAATACGTACTCTATAAATAATAAAGAATACCAACTAACACAACATGGATTTGCCAGAGATGAAGTATTTTCAATAGCTTCTCAATCCAATACACAAATCACTTTTGAGTTATCACACTCTTTAAAAACACTTGATAAATACCCTTTTAAATTTACTTTACAGGTGAGCTATAAATTGATAGCACAACAAATAGAAGTAATTTATAAGGTACTTAATACGGATACAAAAGCTATTTATTTTTCTATAGGCGCACATCCTGCCTTCAATTGTCCTCTTACACCTAACAGTTCTTTTCACGATTATTATGTTGAATTTGAACAAAAAGAAACACCTACTCAACTAAGTTTAGATCCATCTACTGGCTTTAGAAATGGAGAAAGTAATCAGGTAAGTATAGGTAAACAATTGCCACTCAACTACGATTTATTTAAAAACGATGCTGTTATTTTTGAAGATATACAGTCTCAAAAAGTTTCCTTAAAATCTACCAAGCACTCTCACGGAATTCATTTATACATCCCTAATTGGGAATATTTAGCTTTTTGGACTAAAAGAGAAAATACGCCTTTTATTTGTTTTGAACCTTGGTTGGGTATTACCGATGGTGAAGATAGTACTGGAAACTTTAAGGGTAAAAAAGGAATTATAGAATTACCTACTACCAATACATTTGAGAGTACTTATACTTTTGAATTCTTTTAATAATAACTAAAAGTATAAAATAAAGATTTCACAGCTATTTGTATATTTACTTTATAACATTGAAGTAATAAATGAATCGTAATTTTCTAACACAATGCTATCCTAACCTTGATAAAAAGTTATTACTGGAAATAGAGAAGTATGCTTATATTAAAAAGTTTAATAACCATGAATATGTTGTAAAACAAAATCAAACAATTAACCATTTACCAGTTGTAATTGATGGTACAATTAAAGTATTTAGTGAAGAAGATACTGTTCCATTTTTATTATACTTTCTTACTTCTGGTGAATCTTGTATTTTTAGTTTTACACATATTATAAATAGTTCTCCTGCTGAATTTTCTGCTATTACAGAGTCTAATGCTACCTTATTAATGATTCCTGTAGAATATGTAAAGTTATGGATTCTACAATACCCTTCTTTTAGTAACATTATAATTGCCAATTATCAAAAACATTATTCCGACCTTTTAAATACAACAAAACAAATTATTGGTAATACTTTAGAACAACGATTAATTGATTACTTAAAAAAGAAAGTTACTCTTGAAAAAACTGATATCCTTTCTATTTCTCATCAAGAAATTGCAAATGATCTAGGTACTTCAAGAGAAGTTGTTACTCGACTGTTAAAAAAATTAAATAATAACCAACAAGTACAACAAATAGGTCGTAAAATAAAAGTATTCTAATGTGACATGTGTCACTGTAGCCTTTATCTTCCTCTTATATTTTTGTTTATAACAAAAAACACATGCTCATGTCTGTACAAACTATTTTAGTACCTAATAACTCATTAATAACAAAAACTCCAGAAGAAGGAAGAGCCTTAGCTGTAAAAATGGCTCGTCTTATTATAAAACTAACGCAGCCCGATGCTGAAATACGAGATCAATTGCGTCCTACATATGCAAATGATGCTGCTATGTTAATTGCAATTGGTCAAACAATAGCTACTGAATTTGCCACTATTGCTAAAGCTAATAATTATTGGAAGTAAGTTAATTGTATACAAAGTATTCATTTTAAAAATGGATACTTTGTGTATTTATTTTCAATTGTTTTTCTTTAAGGCGAATTAAATTTCAATGCTTTTATATGAACTACCACAATAAAAAATTTCGCCCTTTGTATAATTCCGGTAATGGTGAAGTTTCAAGCGATATGATATTTCATTACCAACAAGAAAAAAACATACTTACCTGTGAATATGAAGGCCAACATATTTTAAAAGGACACTTAATAGGCAAGGTTAGTGATGATGGTGTGATTGACATGCGATATCATCAAATAAATAAACAAGGAGAGTTAATGACTGGAACTTGTACCTCTACTCCTGAAGTAGGAACTAATGGAAAAATAAAACTCTATGAGGAATGGCAATGGACTTCAGGAAATAAATCTAAAGGTAGTTCTGTTTTAGAAGAAATTTAACACAATGTCTAATAGTTTTTTACAAATAACTTGCGTTCTATACTACTTGGCTTATATTTGACGTTAGATATCTAATCATTCAAAATTTAAAGCTATTATACCAAATCAACTACCTTTGAAACAAACGTTCTTTCTCTTATTTTTAATAAATTTTTTCTACGTCGAAGCTCAGGAATCTGTTTTCTATACTAAAGAAACTAATAAAAATTTTACTCTAAATAAATTTGGACTTGAAGTATACAATCTAAACTTTATTAAAAATAATGAGTATTTTAATTTTATAACAGATGGATTGACATTGTTGGGTACGCAATTACATCCAGAATTCATTTATAATAATTCTGAAAAAACACAATTTAAAGCAGGTGTTTTTCTTCAAAAAAACTTTGGTGAGACTAAAATTGATTTTATCATTCCTACTTTTAGCTTCAATTATTTACAAGGTAATCATCAATTTACTATAGGTAATTGGTCTGCCAAAAACAATCATGGAATGATTGAACCTATGATGGCTAGTGAAAAAATTTTAACGAATGCATTAATTGAAACTGGAGCTAGATATCAATATACTACTTCTAAGTTTTCAATAGATGCTTGGATGGACTGGGAAAAATACATTCGCCCTTTTGATAATTTTAGAGAAGTATTTACGGTTGGGATCTCTTCAAAAGTAAATCTCTTTAAAAATTTTTCGATGCCTATTCAATATACTGTTCGACATAAAGGTGGACAGGTAAATTTAAAATTTAGAGATGAACAAACTCAAACTGATATTTCAGATATTCATAATGTAGCTTTGGGTTTAGAATACAAGACTTCAAATAAGACAAGCAAAGGGCTTATATTTAGCTATTATTTTTTAGCTCACAATGCCAATGGAGTTAAAGAATATCCTTTTGCTAATGGAAATGCTCACTACTTTAGAGTAAAATACTTGATCAGAGATTTTAACTTTATGTTAGCTTATTATCATGCCAATCAATTTATTTCTTCAAGAGGAAATGAAATGTTTCAAACTTATTCTCTTAGAAGTAATATTAATTATTGGAATGGTGTTTTGGACAATCGATATGTTGGACTTACTGAACCAAACAGAAAACTACTTTTTTCTAAGGTATATTATGAAAAAAAATTAGCTAAAAATGTAAAAGTTGGTGTACAAGGCGAAGCTTTTTTCCAGTTAAACAATTCTTTTGAAAGTGTTGGTGTTGAAGGAAATAAAAAACATCAATTTGATTACTCCTATGGGGTTTATGTTTTATTAAATGATATATTTAATTTTTAAGTTAAACAAAAAATAAATGAACACAATTGATCAAATAATTAAAAAACTTGATTTACAGCCACATCCTGAAGGTGGCTTTTTTAAAGAAACTTATAGAAGTAATGGTGAAATTAATACTGATAGTTTAAGTGGAGCATATAATGGTAAACGAAATTATGCTACTTGTATCTATTTTTTACTTACTTCAGATAATTTTTCTGCCCTTCATAAAATTAACCAAGATGAAATTTGGCATTTTTATGACGGATCTCCTATTCGTTTACACATGATTTCAGACAAAGGAGTACATTCTGAACATATTATAGGTAATGATTTTTCAAAAGGCGAAGTTCCCCAATTTGTGGTTCCTGGTGGTTATTGGTTTGGTGCTGAAGTTGTAGAAAAAGATAGTTTTTCTTTAGTAGGTTGCACCGTTTCTCCTGGGTTTAGTTTTGATGATTTTGTATTAAAATCTAAAAAGGAGCTCCTAGAGTTATTTCCAAATCAAGAAGCTATTATTACAAAACTTACCCATTCCTAAACTAAAATACCATACCTGATTTTTGTACGTCAAATCAGGTATTTCCTTTTTATTCTTCCAAAAAAGCTTATATATTTGCCACCAAAGTGTTATGAATACTAAAAAATTGCTTCTTCTCATCCCTTTTGTATAGTAGTAATGTATTCGTTTTCATTTTTAATTTAAACGGCTATATCAATTGTTTCATATCAAATATTTAATATTATTAGGTTAAATAATGCTTAATCTTCAAAAACTTAACCTACTAAAATTCTTTATAAATTAATAAAGCCTTAACTTTATTGTTAATTAAAATATAAAATCGCTAAAACTTGGTCTAAGACTAAAACAATTAGAAAATGAAAAATAAAATTAAAGTGGTTACCGATGGTATCAATGTATATGCTTCCCTTAAAGTAAATGCGTCTAAAATAGGTATTAAAGTATTAATTACTTTACTCTTAATAGAAATATCTTTCCTTATTTGGGCTTCTTTTCAAATTCCTCCTAAAGAGTTAGTAACTATGATTTTTCCCCTTATTATACTATGTGTTTTTTTGGTAGGCTTGCCTATAAAATACTTGTTATGGAACTTATATGGAGTTGAAGAGTTAATTGTTAACACAAAATCAGTAAGCTGGTCATACAATTACGGTTTTTTTAAAACCAAATTAAAAACTATTACCTATAACAAATTAAATATTGATTATGAGAAAGTAAATGGGGCATTAAAAAATGAAACAGGAAGACTTCTTTTTTATGATTATTCAAAAACCAACCCACTACCCAAGCTTATACATAAAACTACAGTGCTTTTAAGTAAAAGTGATGTTCAAGAGTTTGACCAAATGATTATGAAAGTTTTTGCTAAAGAAAAACCAAAGAAAAAAGAAGATTTCTTTACCTTTTCTTTAAACTAGCTAGTCATTTTAGAATACTTTGTTATTAATTGCTGAAAAGCTTTTTTATTATCAATTGATAAAAGTAATATTGTATAACTTCTTTTAAACCCATACATAAAATTCACCTCTTGTGGTTTTTGCAAGTATACAACAGTATTAAATGACTCCATCTCTCCTAAAGGAGTTAAGTAATAGGCATTAGCAGTTTCTTTTTCACTTAAATTCGAAGTGAAAATTATGTTTTTAAGATTATCTAACGGAATTGAACAAGTACCAATTAATCCTTGCTTTAATACTAGTGTATTCTGATTTAATAAATGTGGTCTTTTTATTATTGCTTTAGCATGTCCTAACAACATTAAAATTGAGTATGCACTTAGCCCTGTTAGTATCCATGTTACCACTAGACTCCACTTTACTAACCAAACATGAACAACAAAAGTTTCTACTACCAAGACTAAAATTATAGCGCCAACTAACCCAATACTACCAGATAATTTATGATAACTAAACTCATTATTTGCTAACTTTTTAGATTTCCATGTAAACAAGGCATAATATAGCATAGCTAGTTCACCTCCAAATATTTTTCCCGCAAATTCTTTTTTTAGTGCTTTCACTGCACTAAACTCAAACAATTGTAAATGATCTATGCTCTTTGTTTTATTTAATTTTTTGGTTTCTTTAATAGTTTTAATCGTATAATACAATATAGAGATCAATGTTACTATCTCAACCATAGGTAGCACTATATAACGTATCATATTTAAATGCTCCTTCTCTGTGTTAGGAATTATCATTGAAGCTGTTACCATTCCAACAGCCACTATAATTCCTAAAATTAATCTAGATGCTTTTCTTTTTGATAAAAAATAAAATAATATAGGTACGGTTATTAATAAATCGTAAATGAGTCCAGTATATAAAATTGGATGGTTTTTAGCATAATTAGAAAATGCTAGTAAAACTAGTAGTAAAAATGTTACACTAGTAACTGTATAAGCTAACTTATAACGGGTTATATTGGTTATTATACTCATGTCTTTTTCAATGATTTAAAAAGTTATTTAACTGAGTATAAAGATACTAATTTAGTATGTTTTATGTATCAATAATCAAATTAAAAACAATGTGAAATAGTAACTAATAAAGGATTTCCATGCTATTGTTATTTTGATAATTTATTAAATTAATTCACGTAGTCTTAAAGCTGCACCTTCAGCAGTAATATCACGTTGTGGCATTCCAAACATTTCATACCCAACCATAAACTTTTTTACGGTTGCACTCCTTAATAACGGTGGATAAAAACTCATATGCCAATGCCAGTGTTCATTAGCACTTTTAGAAGTTGGTATTTGATGTATACCACTAGAATATGGAAATGAACAATTGAATAACTTATCATACCCTTGAGTAATTTTTGCTATTGCTTCTGCAAATGCCTCTTGTTCTTTTAATGTTATGATTGCTAAATTAGGTTCTGCTTTTTTAGGTATAATCATAGTTTCAAAAGGCCACACTGCCCAAAAAGGCACTAAAACTATAAAGTATTCATTTTCAAACAAAATACGTTCTTTCTCTTTTAGTTCCTGCTTTAAATAATCACTCAATAACGTTTTTTTATTTTCTTCAAAGTATTTTTTTTGTTGATTGTCCTTTTTCACAATTTCATTTGGCAAACTTGATTGCGCCCATATTTGTCCATGAGGGTGTGGGTTGCTACATCCCATAACCGCTCCTTTATTTTCAAAAATTTGAATGTAATTTATAGATGGATTGACTTGTAAAGTAGTAAATTCCTCTTGCCAAAGTTTTACCACATTTACAATTTCTGAAACCTCCATATTAGCCAGTGTTTTGGAATGATCAGAACTAAAACAAATTACTTTACAAATTCCTTTTTCTAACTCCGCATGCAACAATCCTTCTTGTATTTTCAATGTTGGTGTATTGCTTTGTAAAGCAGCAAAATCATTTGTAAATACAAAAGTATCTGTGTATTCTGGATTTACCTCTCCGTTAGCCCTTGTATTACCTGGACATAAATAACAATTAGGGTCATAACTTGGTCTTTTTATTGACACTACCTCTTCTTCTTGCCCTTGCCATGGACGTTTAGCTCTATGTGGTGATACCAACACCCATTCCCCCGTTAAAATGTTTAAACGTTTATGGGAATAATCTTCTAAATGTGAATTCATTATCTGTATTGAATAATACCTACAAAAGTAGTTTTGTGTTTAATTGAATACTTAATAATTAAAGCTTATTAATTTGTCTTGTATTAGCAAGAAGTATCAGCTACAATTTTCCACTCTCCATTAATCTTCTTAAAAATAATCATAAAGACACCATTTGCATCTCCTACTTTACGAGTTAAATGATACTCTCCCATTACATAATAAGCTTCCTCTTTAATCTTAGAGATATCATTAATTTTAAAATTTAATGTTCCTGAATATTCTTTGGTAGGATATCCTTTTTTATAGTTTTCTAATGTTTTTTTCCATCCATAAGTTAACCCATTACTTCCATAAAACTTAAGAGAATCACTTTTCCAATATCCTTCCATAAATCCTTCCAAATCATGGTTAGACCATGCTTTTTCTTGTGCTTTCATTATGGTAATAATTTCTTTTTTATCTGTTACTTCAGATGTTTTTTTAGTAGTTTTAGCACAAGCCATCACTAGAAATGTAAGGCTTACGAGTAATAGTTTTTTCATTTGTTTGGATTTATATTTTTTGTGTTCCATTAGATAGTTTTACCTCATATATGGAACAATTGTGATTAAACTTTTTCTGATACTCTTGTTTTATTTCTTTAATAAAGACTTCTTTTTTTTGAGTTTCAATTATATTTATTGTACAACCTCCAAAACCTCCTCCCATCATTCGTGCCCCAACAACTGCTGTAGAAGCTTTAGCTTTAGCCACTAAAAAATCTAATTCAGGGCAGCTTACCTTATATTTTTCAGACAATCCTTTATGCGATGCGAACAAAAGATTACCTAAAGTTTTTATATCATTATCTACCAAACTTTCAGTAGCTTGTATCGTGCGTTGATTTTCTTCTAAAACATATAATGCTTTTGCATACTCTTCGTTAGTAATTGTTTCTTTTAAAGATATTAAATCTTTTTCTACAACATCTCTTAAAGCACTCACTTCTAACAAATTTGCTACCTTTTCACACACTTTTCTCCTATCATTATATGCACTATCTGATAAACTATGCTTTACATTAGTATTAATGAGTAACAATTCAAACTGATTTAAATTAATTGGATAAGAAACTCCTTCTAAGCTTCTACAGTCTAAATGAATCGCTTTACCTTCTTCTCCAAACATAGAAGCATATTGATCCATAATACCACATTTTACTCCTACATAATTATGCTCAGCTAATTGTGAAATTAAAATCAACTCTTTTTTAGTAAAACCTAAATCAAATATTGTATTCAACCCAAAAGCCATGCTATTCTCTAGCGCAGCTGATGAGGACAACCCTGCTCCATCCGGAATATCTCCAGAAAAAATCACATTAAAATTAGGTATTTGCTTTCCTTTTTTTTGCATTTCAGAAACTACTCCTAACAAATAGTTTTCCCACCCTCCTTTTCCTGATGGTTTTATACTATTTGTATCAAACACATATGTTTCTTCTTTGTCTAATGCTTTTATACAACTTACAGATGTGCTCTTTTGTATAGCTAAATAGATTCCTTTATCAATAGCAGCAGGAAAAACATACCCTTCATTATAATCAGTATGCTCACCTATTAAGTTAATTCTACCTGGAGAAAAAACAAGAATTGGTTCTTGTTCAAACTTATCAACAAATGCTTGTTGTACGCTGTTCCTTAGTTTTTGGTTCATTTTATGCAAAATGGATATACGAATAAATTACAATGATACAAATAACGATGCCCGTACCATAAACGTATTTCCATGGAGTTATGTTTACTTGTTTTGTATACGGTAGATTAAAGGCATCTTTTCTAGGTTCTAATTTCCCTATAGCCAACATTATTAATGTATTTAACACAAATAATATAGCCATTACGTGTAAAAAATGAGGGTAATTCTCCTCTCCAAACACGTAAGGCTTTAATATAAATTGACTTATTATATATAATATAGATCCTGATACAATACCTATTTTAGCTGCTTTAGCTGGTACATATTTTGTAAAATACCCTACAATGATAATCGTTAAAATTGGAATTGAATAAATCCCGTTTGCTTCTTGTAAGTAATTAAAAATACTTCCTGCATACATTAATAATGGTGCCACACACATAGCTAAAACAGCCAATAAAACACCGAATTTTTTCCCTGCTTTTACAACTTCTTTTTCTGATGCTTCTGTATTGATATGTGATTTATAAATATCTATACCAAATAAAGTTACTGACGAATTTAATGCTGAATTAAAAGACGATAGTATTGCTCCAAATAAAACAGCCGCAAAAAAACCTACTAAACCAACTGGCAATACCTTTTTAACCAATTCTGGATAAGCTTCATCAGGGTTTTCTAAACTATTTCCAAATACATAAAAAGCTATGATACCTGGTAATACTACAATTAAAGGTCCTAATATTTTAATAAAGGCAGCATAGATTAATCCTTTTTGTCCTTCTTTTAAACTTTTAGCTCCTAATGCTCTTTGTATAATTGCTTGATTGGTTCCCCAATAAAATAATTGAACCAACATCATCCCTGTAAATATAGTCCCAAATGGAATTGACGATTTTGAATCTCCAATAACTTTAAATTTTTCTGGCGCTTTTTCTGTTAAAATAGCCACACCATCGAATACACTACCATTACCTACTAAAAGCAATCCGAAAAAAGGAATTAATAATCCTCCTATCAATAAACCTATCGCATTAATGGTATCAGATACAGCTACGGCTTTCAACCCTCCAAATATGGCATATATTGATCCTATAATTCCAATTCCCCATACTGTAATCCATAAGGCTACTGTTTTATTTACCCCTAATAATTCAGGGACATCAAACATACTATTTAAAGCTAAAGCCCCCGTATATAAAACTATTGGTAATAATACGATTACGTACCCTGATAAAAACAACCCTGAAGCAATTGTTTTAGTCATTTTATCATATCGTGTTTCTAAAAACTGAGGTACTGTAGTAATTCCTTCTTTTAAATATTTTGGTAATAATACAATGGCTGTAACCACCATAGCAATAGCTGCCAAGGTTTCCCATGCCATCACCAATATTCCTTCTTTAAAAGCTGCTCCATTGAGTCCTACAATTTGTTCTGTAGATAAATTGGTTAATAACAATGAACCTGCAATTACCCACCCTGTTAAACTCCTTCCTCCTAAAAAATAGCCATCAGAAGTTTGTTCATTGGTTTGTTTACTTTTATAATATGAAATAACTGCTACTGCAATTGTAAATGCGAGAAATGTAACGAACTGCATAATTTTATAGTTTGTTTGGTTGTATTGTGAATGAATAAATATAAGGTTTATTAGCTGGAATTGTGTATTCTGGATGCACTAATCTTCCCCAAGAAGTATCACCTCCAACACCCATTTGTAAATAGTCTATATTCCATTGAATGGTATTTCCTTCTTTAATATCTGCACCATGTTTTTTAGTTACAGGAACTAACCCTGAAGCTGAAGCTCCAGCCTCTTCACTACTGAAATCTATTTCCTTCATACCAAATGGCCAAGTGCTTGTATTTAATAATGTTTTATTCCCTGTAACTTTTAAACTTATTTCTTTAGATGATACTTGTGCCCAACGTACTTCAGTTTTATTTCCTGTTTCTTGCGGACGTGAATATCTATGAAATTGTGTTTTTATTTGACCTGTATAAATACCGGTTTTTTGTCCTGTTTTTCTATCCCAATAACTCTCTTCTGGTCCTTTACCATACCATGTTAAATCAGTAAAAGAGCTAGGTAAGGTTACATACATTCCTAATCTTGGCATATTAGGCAATTTGTTCTTTAAAGGCTTAAATCTAAGCTCTGCTTTTAAATTTCCATTAGCACTTATAGAGTAAAGTATATTTGTTTTTGCAATAGCATCTGGTAAATAATATTCTATTTCATAAGAAACCTTATTAGTTACTACTATAGGTTTTTTAACCAATTTTGCTTTGTAATTATAGGTAGCTTGTTGCCATACTTTGGCCCATTTGTCCATTCCATTTCCTAAATCGTTATCTGTTGGTGGACGCCAAAAGTTAGGTTTTATTGGACTAGAAGTAATTTCTTTTCCTTGATATTTCCAAACAACTATCTCTCCTGTTTCTTTATTTATTTTAAGTGAGGTACTCTTATTTTTTATTTCATAAAACTCACCAATTTCCACAGTTAATTTATCTTCAAAATTATTTGCAGATATTACTGTTTCTTTTCCTTTACTAATTACAAATTCATCCCAAGCTACTTCATGTCCTTTTGGCACTAATGGAGTAGCCTTGCTCTGTACTAAAGACGTTCTTAATATATATTCTTTAGTTTTTTGAAATTGTTTAGGTAATTGTTCTAATGTTAATATAATGCTTTTTTGAGGTTTTACATCAACTACTACTCCTTCCGTTTTAATTACCTGTTTTCCGTCTTCTAATAATTCCCAAGAAATCGTTTTATCAGAAAAGTCTGTAAAGAAATTCTTATTTATTAACTGTATCTTTCCATTTCCTAAATAAGAAAACTGCGCTGGCTCATACACTTTTTTAACTTCAGAAAGATGTGGATGTGGATTTCTATAAGGATCAACTAATCCATTATTTAAGAAATTCCCATCCGTTGGTAAATCAGGATGATAATCATGGCCATATGCTAAATACGGTTTTCCATTTTCATCTTTATATTCTAAACTTTGATCTACCCAGTCCCAAATATAACCACCTTGTAAATTTGGATATTTTTCAATGATATTCCAATAATCTTGTAAATTCCCTACTGAATTTCCCATAGCGTGTGCGTACTCAATCATAATAGATGGTTTATCTGAATCTGACTCTCCATGCTTAATTAAATACGCTGGTTTAGGGTACATAGGACAATACAAATCTGTATAGTCTTCTTTTCCTGCTGGTTCGTATTGAACAATTCGGTTAGAATCTTGTTCTTTAAGCCATTTGTAAGTTCTTCTAAAAACTTCTCCTTCTCCTGCCTCATTTCCTAAAGACCATGAATAAATTGACACATGATTACGGTCTCTGTAATACATACGTTGTGTTCTTTCCATATGCGCAGGTAGCCAACTCATTTCATTTCCTAACTGTGTTTTTTTATTAATTGCTAAAGGGTGACTTTCAATATTGGCTTCATCTACTACATACAACCCATATTTATCACACAACTCCAACCAATAAGGATCATTTGGATAATGAGCTGAACGTACTGCATTAATATTATTTTGTTTCATTAATTGAATATCCTTCTCCATAGATTCTTTAGAAACCACATGTCCTGTATAAGGATCTGTTTCATGTCTATCTACTCCACGAATGTAAATTGGTTTCCCATTAATAAGTACTTGTGCATTTTTAATTTCTACTCGTTTAAATCCTATACTCCTCTTAACATATTGATTTGAATTTGGGTTAGCTTTATCTTCCAAATGAATTTCGAGCTTATATAAGTTTGGTGATTCCGCTGACCATGCTTGTACATTCTCTACTACCTTATTTACAGGTATATTTATTCTTTCATTAGCTGGTATTTCTATTTTTTTGTTGAATTTTAATAATTGTATTCCTTCTTGTTTTAACAATACTTTTAATTCTCTTTTTTGCTTTACTTCAGATTTATTAGTTATGGAAATTTCACCTTTAAATATTCCATTTTTATAAGAGTTGTCTAAAGTTGTTTGCGTATGAAAATCTGCTATAAATGTTTTGGGCTGCGTGTATAAATACACCTCTCTTTCTATACCACTCATTCGTAACATATCTTGACTTTCTAAATAACTTGCATCAGACCATCTAAATAACTGTAGTGCTATTAAATTTTCTCCTTCTTTTAAGAATGAAGTGATGTTAAATTCTGCTGGTGTTTTACTTCCTTGTGAATAACCAGCATAAATCCCATTCACATATACATACATTGCCGATTTTGCTCCTGCAAAATGCAAAACAATGTCTTGTGATAAAAACTTTTTATCCAATACAACTCTTTTTCGGTAGGTTCCTACAGGATTATAATCTGTAGGTGCATCTGGCCATTTTGTAGTAAACGGAAAACGTTCATCTAAATAAATTGGATATCCATAACCTTCTACCTCCCAATTGGCAGGCACAGGAATATTTTTCCACGCAGTATCATCAAAGTCTATATTTTGAAATGTAGTTGGCCTTTTTTTTGGGTCTTTTACCCAATGAAACTTCCAGTTTCCATTTAAACTAAAAAAACGTTTAGATGCTTCTTTACTTGAAATATCAGGCTTTTCAAAAGCAAAATAAGTAGCTCTTGGCGTTAGTTTTTGATCTTCAAAAATTTTATGATTGTAATGAAATGTTTGCTCTGCTACTGGTGTTAAAGGTTCCGTTTTACAGCTTCCTAAGCTTAACAACATACTTATAACTCCAATACCTATAGTTAGTTTGGTTTTCATGGTTATTCTTTTTTACTCGTGACAACTACAAGTAGCATGTAAAAAGCTATTTGTTTGATAGTTTAGTGGTACATTTTGGTTAAATTGGTTATTTTCCCAATAGAATTTTGTTCTTTTTAAGTTTCGGTTTCCTATTTCATTCATTGTTTGTACATCATATAAACGTCCATTTACCATGGTATACTTCACCGAATTTGAGTTTTTGATATCTTCTAGTGGGTTTTTATCTAACACAATTAAATCTGCTAACTTTCCTTCTTTTAAAGATCCTAGCTCCTTGTCTACTCCAATATAATATGCGCCATTAATAGTAGCAGCTTTTAAGGCTTCATGATTACTCATTCCCCCTTGTTGTAACATCCACAATTCCCAATGTGCGCCTAACCCTTGTAATTGTCCATGTGCTCCTAAGTTAATTTTCACCCCTTCTTTAGCTAATGCGTTTACACTTTTTGACACAAGTATATGTCCGTTTTCATACTCCTCATCAGGAATCATTATTCGATGTCTTGCTCTTGAATCTACTACATATCTTGGTGTGTATTTTAACAGTGTTTTGTTTTCCCAAACATTGGTTTTTTGATACCAATAGTATTCTCCACTCACACTTCCATAACTTACCACTAATGTAGGTGTATATCCTGTTTTACCGTTTTTCCATAATGTTTTTACATCTTTATATAATGTAGCTATAGGAATATTATGTTCAATACCTGTATGACCGTCAAATAACATACTCATATTTGCGAAGAAATTAGAACCTCCTTCAGGAACAACATTCACCTCTAACTCTTTTGCTGCCTGCATTACTTGTTGTCGTTGTTCTCTGCGTGGCTGGTTATAACTTTTTACAGAATGTGCACCAAAGGCTTTGGTTCTTTCAATTGCAAATTTCGCATCTGCTAAATTATTGATGGGAGCTTTAAAATCTCCCTCAGCTCCATATAGTATAAACCCTGTTGAAAACATTCTTGGCCCCACTGTTAATCCACTTTTTTGTAGCTCGGCCAATGTAAAAGCTGTAGTTGTATTTACTGATGGATCATGTGAAGTAGTAACCCCAAAAGCCAGGTTTGCATAAAATTGCCAATGTTTTTGGGTGCTCAACCCTTCTCTAAAAGCACCAACATGAGCATGAACGTCTACAATACCTGGCATTATGGTTTTTCCTGAAATGTTATATACTTTAGCATTTTCAGGAATAGTTACTTCTGATGTTTTTCCTATTTGTTCTATTTTATTTTTATGAATAATAATTGTTCCATTTTCTATGACTTGGTTTCCTTCCATGGTAATTATTCTTGCATTAGTAAATGCAATTCGTCCTTGTGGAAGATCACTTTTTACCTTTAACCCTATTTTGATAGAATTTTCCTCTGAGTTACTTTTTAAAATTGATTCAGAAAATGGGGTGAATGTATTGTACAAATGTTTACTAAAATAGGTATCGCCTAAAGTCCAATGAACTTTATTTGATGTTGACCAATGTAGATTTATACCCGCTTTTCTAGACAAAGATTCTACTTTTACCGATTTTGATTTATTATCTAAATTCAATTCTTTTCCGTTTAATAATAACGGAGCAACATATACTTTGTGTAAATGAATAAAAGCAATGTGTTTATTATCTGGACTTACTACAAAACGATTTGCATGTTTTGATTTTATATGACTTTGTTTGTCATACCCATACAAATTCACACTTTTAAAGTGCTTTGTTAATTTACCAAAGAAATACCCTCCTGTTTGATAAAATACACGTTTATCATTTTTTGCAAATACTGGATAGTTTCCTTCTTTACTTATTTTTTGGTGATTATTGGTTATTAAATCAACTATATAAATACCTGTGTTTTTATCATAATCAAACCCCTGATCTCCATTACCTTTTTCTTTTTTATATACAATTTTATCTCCAGCATTAGAAAAAGAAGGTGTTCGATAAATTCCTTTTTGTTTGGTTATTTTTTTAAGGTTACCTCCATTTATATTACAGGTATAAACAGCACCTAAACTTTCATCACTCCAAGTAACAAATACCAATTGTTTTCCATCTTTTGAAAATTGTGCTTCACTTTCAAAATCAGTTAGTGAAGTAATTCGCTGTGGTTTCCCATTAGGTAAAATCTTTTTATAAATGTGTCCTAATGCAGTAAAAACAACTATTTTTCCATCTGGTGAAGTTTGTACATCGCGAATCATTTTACTAGTAAACTCTGGTGCATTTACCTTTTTTTCTATTCTATGTGTTTTAGCTAACTTCAATTCTTCTTTAACTGTAAAAGGAATATTAGTTATTTTTTGATTTTCAATATTTATTTTAAGTATTTTTCCTCCACTCCAAATAACCAATTCTTTATTATTAGGCAGCCATGAAAAATGCGGATATACTCCAAATACAGCCCACGCTTCTTGTTGATCCTTACTTAAGTTATCATAGACAGGTGTTTCTTCTCCTGTTTCTAAATTATGGATATATAATACTGTTTTTTCTCTTATTCTCTTGATAAAAGCTAATAGTTTACCATTCTTTGACACTACTGGTCTTGCAGCGCCTCCTGCCCCTCCTGTTACTTGTTCTGTTTTACCATTTTCAAGGTTGTATTGCTTTATTACATAAATTTGTTTGTTAGGGTCTTTATTGTATTGAAAATACCCTCCTGGATACATATCTTCAGCATAATACAAATACTTTCCATCTGGTGATATACTTGGATCATTAACATCCTGCTGATCATTTTTACGTTTTGTTAACTGTACTCCTCCAGAGTTTGACAAATGATATTGCCACATTTCTCCTGCTCCAACTGATCTTGTTGATGTAAAGTGTTTTCTAGCAATAATTGATTTACCATCTGGTGTCCAAACAGCATTATTTAATAATCGGTATTTTTCTTTAGTTAAAGATTTTGCTTCTTTTCCATCAGCAGTCATTATCCATATATTATTTCCTCCTTCTGCATCACTTGTAAAGGAAATATAGTTTCCATCAGGACTGAACCTTGGTTGTACTTCATAAGCTAGGTTTTTTCGTAATACTTTCGCTTTTCCTCCTGATATAGGAAGCGTATAAATGTCGCCTAATAAATCAAAAACAATTGTTTTTCCATCAGGGCTTACATCTAAATTCATCCAAGTTCCTTCATCTGTATCTAAAGTAAATGTATTATACCCCCAATTTTTATATGGATTGTTTACATCCCATTTTTCTTTTTTCTCTTTTTGAGCTAAAGAAATAGTGGTAATTAAAAATAATAATAGTGTGTATGTAGTATGTTTCATTTTTATGTCTTATCTCTTAGATTCAATAGAATTAGGCTCCAATTGCCTCCATAAAATCCTCTTTGAATATTTTTCTTAAATAGAATAACAACTCATCTGCGTTTTCCTTAGAAAACACTATTGGTGGTTTTATTTTTAGTACATTATTATCCACACCGTCTGTACTCATCAATATTTTATGATCTTTCATTCTATTGGCTAAATAAGAAGCTTTTTTTGTCAATGGCTTTTTAGTAGCTGTAACCAACTCAAAACCTAAAAACAACCCTTGTCCACGAACATCTCCTATAATTGGATAATCTTGTGCTAGCTTTTTTAGCTCTTCTTTTAGATAATTTCCTACCTCCTGTGCATTTTCTTTTAATTTTTCGTCTTTTACTGTTTGTAAAACAGCAGTTCCTACAGCACATGAAACAGGGTTTCCTCCAAACGTATTAAAGTATTCCATTCCGTTAGCAAATTTATCTGCTACTTCCTGTGTACAAGCTACAGCTGCCAAAGGATGTCCGTTTCCTAATGGTTTTCCTATTGTTACAATATCAGGAACAACATCATGCAACTGGAATCCCCAAAAAGTTTTCCCCATTCTTCCACATCCAGTTTGTACCTCATCTGAAATACAAAGCCCGCCTTCTTTTCTTATATATTCATAAGCTTTGACTAAAAAGCCATCAGGTAATTCAACTTGACCGCCACAAGAGATAATAGGTTCTATAATAAATGCTCCTACCTTTCTTCCTTTTGATTTGATGTTTTGAATTTGTATTAATACTTCTTCAGCATATCGTTCAGCTGCATCTTCATTTGTGTATTTTCCTCTAAACGTATCTGGCAGTGGAATAATATGCGTGTGTTCTGGCACACCTGTTCCTCCTTTTCCATCAAACTTATAAGAAGAAATATCAATACACATATTAGCATTCCCATGATAACCTACTTCAGAAGCTATAATATCTCTTTCTCTAGTATTTGCCTTCACCATTCGAATAGCTAATTCATTGGCTTCAGAACCTGAATTGACAAAATGTAAAACATTCAATTCTGGAGGCAACGTTTCTATTAACTCTTTTGCTAGTTGATTAATGTTTTCATGTAAATAACGTGAATTCGTATTTAACAATGCCATTTGTTGTTGACCAGCTTTAACAACTTTTGGATGCTCATGACCTACATGCGCTACATTGTTTACGGTATCTATATATTTATTTCCAAATTGATCTATTAAATACACCCCTTCACCGCGTACCATTTTTATAGGTACTTTGTACTGTAAGCTTAAACTTTTCCCTAGGTGTTTTTTTCGGTATTTAATTATATCTTCATTGGTTTTTCGCTGTATGTTTGTTAATTCTTCAGACTTAAAAAGTAAGTTTGGATCTGGACATATACTCTTCCAAACAGCTACTTCATTATGAAAGGCTACTCCTGCAAAGTCATTTTCATAATTCAACATAGATAACATTATTTGAAAATGTAAATGCGGCACCCAACTTCCATTTTCTTTTCTACTCCCTAAATAACCTATACAGTTTCCTTTTTTAACGCTATCTCCTACTTTTTTACCTTCTAAACTAGCTAATGACAAGTGTCCATATAATGTATAAAAATCAAATGCTTCTGTTTCATGTTTGATAATTAACAATCCTCCATACTCTTTGAACCTGTTATTATTAGCTATTGTGGTTATAACGCCATCAAACGGAACATGTACTGGTGTTTCCTCAGGCAACCAAAAATCAATACCTAAATGAATTGTTCTTGATTCACGGCCATAGTTCCCCTGAGTTTCATACTCTTTAGAATTATACAAACTTCTAGCCTCTAAATAACCGCCTGCAATTATTTTATTAGGCTCTTCCTTTTGTAATTGGTTTATTTTAAATTGAAATATGTCTAAATCTGAAAATTCAGTTTTATGGCCTAGCCAAGTACTTTCTACACTTAAATCTATTGGGTATACAGTTTCTTTTTGTATACTAGGAAAAACATCGATTAATTTAACTTCTTGATTTTTGCTCCATTTCTCAAAAGCTAGTTGTTTAGGATGTGCTTCAAATCCGCACGCTTCTCTAAAAGAATATTCCGCAAATTCAGAAGATATTTTAGTCCACTTTTTCAATAACTCCCATGCTGGTTTTTCAGAGATTAACAGGTACTTATTATCTGGTTCTTTTACTTTATTAATAGCCGATTTAGTAACAGAGATTACTAAGCGCATAGCTATTGCATTGTATAAATGTTTTAATTCCTCTTCCGCTAAAGGAAATTCTTCGTGATATCCTTTAACAATAGGCAAAGCAGCTTCTAATGGATCATTATGTCCCATAATAGTATAAGCACTAGCAATGGCTACATCATTAATTATTTGCGTATATACTGCATCTCCATAATCAATAGCGCCTTTTACCTCAGGATTTATAAATGCTTCTGAAACAATTACATTGTTATCATTTGCGTCATTATGTACTACTGCTTTTCTTAGACTCTTATAACTTTTTAAGTTGCTTTCAAATTGGTTTTGAAAAGTAATTATTATTTCTTTTTTATCTCCTTCAAATAAATCTAAATGATTCTTAGTCCATAATGCTTGTGCAACATCCCATTCAAAAGTTCTTTCTGCAACTTCATGATCAAAGCCTTGTAGTGCTTTTGTTAATTTACCACATTGTTGTCCTAAGCTGTAACGTAAATCATTAAGTTGTGGATTTACTGATGACCAAACCCTACCTGATATCCAAGTTAACAAACGTACTTTTCTCTCATTTCCTTGTTCATCTTTAATTGTAGCTATTGTGTTCCCTTCTTTATCTAAAATTACTTTAGGAGCCAAAACATCTTCTCCATTTTCTGCTACATATTGTAATAACTTCTGTTGAAAGTCCAGATAACTAACATCTTCATCTGGTCTAGATATTTTAAGAACATAGGTATCATTTCCTTTTATATTAATTCTAAAATTAAAATCAATTTCTCCTGGCAATTCACTCGCTGTTCCTTTTATATTAAAAGTATCTAGCAGTATTTCTTCTGCTTGTTTAGCAGTTATTTTAATATCTTGATATACCATTTTAATCTTTCATTAAAAGCATTATAATATGTGCTGCACTCCAGCTAAAATTCTTTGCATTTAAACCTTTTCCTGTTATTGGATGATAGTTTTCTCTTATGGATTTCCCTTTTTGTAATACACCTTCAGCTCCTTCTAAAATTTGAAGAGTAGCTTTATTTGCTTCTTCATTATATCCATAATTTCGTAATCCTTTTACACCAAAATAAGCCTGATCTAACCAATTTGGCCCTCTCCAATATCCCTTTAGTGGATTGAACTTTTCATGATCGGCACTCATTGTTTGAAAAGGTACTTTTGTATAGAATTTTTTAGGGTTCATCATTTTATTTTTTACTTTTTCTGCCTGATTTTGAGTTGCTACTTTAGCCCAAAGCGCAGTCCAACCTTCACTTCCTTCTCCTTTTATAAAATTATTACCTTCAAGGTTTGTATCATAAAACCATCCGTCTTCCTCATCAAAAAACTGTTCTTGTATCTTTATTTTTAATAAAGTTGCTTCCTCTTCTAGTTTAGTAGCGTCAAATACTTTCCCTATACTTTTTGCCAAAGTAGCTAGATACATTTTTTCAGCATATAGATACGCATTTAAATCAACAGACTCTTGATTCATTGAATAAGCGCCTTCTTGATTTTTTAACATCTGAGCACTATCAAATCTAATGGCATTATCCATACCGCTTTCCCATTTTGCTGCCACTAAAGAACCATCAGTTGAACCATATTCACATAAACCATCTTTATCATGATCTCTTTTCAGATACCACCACTCGTGATATTTTTTAAGTTTTGGATACATTTCCTTTACAAAAGAAATGTCATTATCTCTCTCAAATATTTTTGCTACTGCCCAAACCGATAATGGTGGCTTTGTATCCCTATAATTATGCTTTTCTATCAAGGTATCTCTAAACACACAGTCAACAATAAAACCATCTTCCATTTGAAAATCAAACATTAAACGCATTTGTTTCTTAGCTAATGTAGTATTGTAATAAGACAGTCCAACAGCATGCTTCCATGAATCCCATGACCAAAAGCCATTAAACCATTTGTAATGATAACTAGGAAATAATCCCTCTTCTTTTATTTCACCTGCAGGAATACGCCAATTATTTTGTAATGTTAGTTTTGCTTTTGCTAAAACTTCTGTGTATTTCTCTTCCTGAAATTGTTTTTTTCTATACTTAGTTAATGCTGATAACTCTTGGTACTTTTCATTTTTTCTTTTATTTAAAACCTCATTAAATACAGCCTTTTCTATAGATTGTAATTCTTCGTTCCAATCATATTCAGGAAAAATAAAAGTTTGTGATATTATATACTCTCTTTTTTCTTTTGGTTTTAAATTAACTGTTGTATTGGCTTGATAATCTAAACTACCTTTTAATTGAACAGTTACATTTTCAGGAAATTTCAAATATCCTTTTGCTTTTGATTTAGTTGAATTTATTTGAATCTCTTTATCTTTTAACTCAAAAGATAATCCATCTGCAAAAACGGGTGAATGACTCCATAATAAGTTTAATTCAATTGGTTTGTTAGATATATTTTTTAATACCGTTTCTATAAGTGCGGTATGTCCATTTTTATATACTAACTTTTGAGTAATTTCAATGTCTTTATTGGCATACTCTTGTGCTAAGTGACTTGCATATCCATTTGATTTTAACCTTTGCAACACTATTGGAAAGTTATCTTTTTTTGTTATTGTTAAAGCATTAAATGATGTAGTTAACCAAACCCCGTTTTGTTGTGTCATTAAAAAAGGTCCACTAAACCCTATAGACTCCCCAATACTTTCAGGAATACTATAACCAAACCAAGCACCTTGATCTGAAAAGATCAATCCTTTTTTATCAAATTTTTCTTGGGGTGAAAATTTATAATCTAAAAGATTTGAATAATTTTCTTTTTTGTAAGTAATTTTAGGTTTTTCATTTTTGTTTTGCTTACAACTAAACAAAACAATAAATAATACTAATATGTATATTTTTTTATGCATCTTGTAATTCAATTGTCCATTTAATGGTAAAAATTTCTTCAGGGTTTAATTCTTGTAAACCAACTTTATTATTAAAACTATCCGCAATACCTGTCAATGGTTCAACCGCAATATAATTATCTAAATCAGGTGTATACACTTGTATGTAATTGTTATCATGAGATGATTTTATATCAATGGCATATTCTGGAGTTATTAAAGATGTTTCTCCATTTTGAAGAGCATAACAATTGTCTAACTTTTGACTACCTATAGAAAAATTCTGAACTTTATCTATTTTCTTAAATTCAATAGGAATCATATAATCATTATGTATAACTTCATTTTCCCCTTTAAAAGTTAACATCGTATCTACTTTATTGTATGTATAAAAATAAGGATGCCAACCTATTGTAAACGGAAATGGTTTTTCATCTATATTCTTAACTTCCACTTCTAATGAAATACTACCATCATATAAAATATATGTTAACATAACACTATACCTAAAAGGAAAACCTTTTATCCTCTCCTCATTTATATATTTCAACCTCACGCTCTGACTCTTAACATTATTATATCTTTCATCAACAACAAACTTCTTATCATAAATTAACCCGTGTATTGCGTTTATTTCATGATTTGTTTTTAATGTATACTTTTCTTTCTTATACATATATTCTCCTTTAAAAACTCTATTTGCAAAAGGAAATAATATTGCTGAGGCAAATGAATTTACATATGGATGTTTTGCTGAAAAGTCTTTTATAATTTCTTTTTGCTTGAGAAACAATCTTGTTAAACTACCTCCATTTTCTAAAGATATAAAAGCCTGTGATCCGCCCTTTCTTAAAGAAACTAAACAGTTAGAATTCTTTTTTTCTTCCAATATTTTATAAAGATTTTCTAAGTATTAAATTATTTGAATTGGCTATTTGAACCCTTTCTTTATTCAGTAGCATTGATGCCAACTTGGCCCCCATAGCCTTAAAATCTGTTGATATAGTTGTTATTCCATCTTCTACAATTTCTTTTAAAAGTGTATCATTATATGATATAATTCCTACCTCTTTTGAAATTCTAAACTCACATTCCTTACATTTTTTTATAATCCGTATTAAGTTCCTATCATCAGGAATAATATACGCATCTCCTTCTTGAATTTCGTATTCTTTTATACTACTGATGTGCTTTCCTGCAACCCCATAATCTTTACAAAAATTTTGGAACCCAAACAATAAGCCATCTGGTTGTTTATCTCTATCAAAAAGAAAAATTAATTGCTTATAATTTTTTATCAAATGCCTACACCCTTCTAACCCTTTATAAATATCTTTTTCAAAATCCTGATATATAGCGGGGTATTCAGATAACTCTTCTTTTGTCTGGTCTAAAATATAAACTTTATCCTTAGGTAATCTTTCTAAAACAGGTATTATATTATTCAATTTTGCTGGCATAATTACATAATAATTGTACTTGCCCATATTATCTGAAAGCAGTTTTTGAAAAACATCATAATTAAAATGATGAAAGAAAATATCTACCTCTATATTATCTCCCAAATTATTTAAAAATGAATTATATAAATCTTCCTTAAACGTATTTAATTCATCAAAAAGCAAGAAGATCTTTTGAGTAACATTAATACTTTCACTCTTTACATAATATCCTTTACCTGGAACCGACTCTATAATACCCCTAATTTTCAAATCATTATAAGCCAACAATACTGTATCTCTTGATAACTTAAACTTATTCCTTATGCTATTTATTGAAGGCAGCTTATCTCCCTTCTTTAAGTCCTTTGAAACTATAGCGTTTTCTACAGAAGAAATTATCTGTCTATACTTTGGAATTCCTATTCGCTCCTTTACTTCTACTATACTCATGAAACAAAAGTACAAAAAAAACACAAACAACCAAACTAGTAGGTACTGGTATTGTTTTATTTTACTTTTTTTATATATTGGCTACAAAACGTTAATACAAAATCATTACAAAAAACAGGTAAACACTTGTATTTACGGTAAAAGAAAACAATTTAATAACCTATTTTACTATGACACTAAAACAATTAAAAAAGAGTATTCCACTATTTTTTATCACAAAAAAAAACCTACTAGTAGTGTTTTTTTTAATGATAGTGAGTATTGCCTTTTCACAACAAAAAGAAATTACAGGTAAAGTAATTGGACAAGATGGAGAACCCTTAATTGGAGTATCCGTAATTATTCAAGGAACCGTAAAAGGAACAGAAACTGATTTTGATGGAAATTACAAAATAAACGCTTCATCATCTACAGTTCTAATTTTCAGCTATATTGGATTTAAAACGAAAAACATTATAGTTGGCAACAAAACAATTATTAATACAACACTTGAAGACGACTCTCAAGCTTTAGATGAAGTAGTTATTGTTGGATATGGTACCCAAAAAAAGAGTGATGTTACTGGAGCTGTTGGACAAGTTAAGTCTAAAGAGCTAACAAGAGTAACAACAACAAACCCTACCGATGCCCTTCAAGGTCGTGTAGCTGGTGTAACAGTAACTGCTTCCTCTGGTTCTCCTGGTAGCGTTGCTGATATTTTAATTAGAGGAATTGGTAGTTTTGGAAACAACAGACCTCTTTTTATTGTAGATGGTGTCCAAGCTGACCCATACTTCATTGATCCTAGTAACATTGACTCAATAGAAGTTTTAAAAGATGCTGCTTCTGCTGCTATTTACGGTACAAGAGCCGCTAATGGTGTAATTATAATTTCTACCAAAAAAGGAAAAAAAGGTAAAATTACTGTCAATATAGAACAATCATATAGCTTTAACACACAAAGAAAAAAAATTAATCTATTAGACGCTAACGGTTATGTACAAGTTCACAGGCAAATGTATGAGAACGCAGGTGAAACTTTAAAAAACTACATTACTAATCCTTCTAATATAAATTCTAACTGGGTAGATGCTACGCATAGAGACGGAAGTTTAAACATACTTAATGCAAGAGTAAGTGGAGCTTCTGACAAGTTAAATTTTAGCTTAGGTGGAAATTACGCAAATGAAACTGGTCTTTTAATTGGCTCAGAGTTTCAAAAAAGAGGAATTTTTGCAAATGCTTCTTTTAAAGATGAAAAATTAACCGTTACTGGTGCTTTTAATTATTCAGAAACCAATAGACGCACTCATCAATTCTCGTTAAGAGAAACTTTCCAAATATCACCACTAATTCCAATATACGACCCTTCAAAAGAGTCTGGTTTTGGTTATAGAGATGGTGATATACCAAACCACAGAAACCCTGTTGGTGAAGACTTTTTTAATGAAGGAAGCACTAGATTAAAGTATTTTTTAGCCAATGTTGGTGTTAAATATGAATTATTTAAAAACCTAACTCTTGGCGCTAATTATTCTATTTCTAATTTATCAAATTTCACTAATAATTTCCACAAACCATTTAAAATTACTGATGGAAATGGTGCCGAACTTGATCGTTTCTTCTTTCTTTCAGAATACGACAGTAACTTTAGAAGAAATAATCAAGAATACACTATTAACTACAAGTTTGAGACCGACAACCATAACTTAGAGGTACTTGCTGGTTATCAGAGAATAAATGAACCTTTTAGAGAAAATAACACACAAGCTGAAGGATGGAAAATTTCTGATACTGATTTAGATGGAAATGGAGACCTAGATGATAAGGAACCTGTTGCTTTGGCTGATGAAAACTTCAAAACCTTAAATGCCTTTAGAGTTGCTGGTGCTACTTTTTCTGGAACAGGAACCAATGCTACATATGCACTTGTTTCTCAATTTGGTAGAATTAATTATGCTTTTAAAGATAGATACTTATTTCAGACTAGTGTAAGAAGAGACGGAAGTTCAAAATTTGGTAAAAACAGTAAGTACGGTATCTTTCCTTCATTTGCATTAGGTTGGAAACTTACTGAAGAAAGTTTTATGAAAGATCAAAACTTTTTTGATTTTTTGAAGCTTCGTTATAGTTGGGGACAAGCAGGTAATGATAGTGCTTTGAATTATTATGCACATCAAGCTTTAATCTCTCAAGGTCCAAATTCTTGGGATGGTGGATATGTATTTGGCACTCCTCAAGCTTCATCTACAGGTAGTATTGCAAGAGACTTAGAAAACCCAGATTTACAATGGGAAACTAATATTTCTTCAAACATTGGTATTGATTACTCTATACTGAATAGAAAAATAAAAGGTTCTATTAACTATTACAATACACAAACTAAAGATTTATTAATAGTAAAAGAAGTTGCTCCTTCTAGCGGTGTTAGAAATCCAGTAGTAAACGTAGGGGAATTTGAAAATAATGGACTTGAATTTGAGTTAGGCTATAACGACACTTTTAACGAAGTTAAATTTTCTGCTTTTGCTACTTTTTCAACTTTAAATAGTGAAGTTACAAAGCTTGGTAGAGCTGATCAAATATTAAAAGGTAATGGACTCCTTTTTGGTGCTGATCATTTTGTTAATCAAACCAAAGTAGGATACGAGCCAGGCGCTTACTTTTTACCTGTTGCAGATGGTATTTTTCAATCACAAGCAGAAATAGATCAACATGATCCAAATGGCACTTTACAACCTGATGCTAAACCAGGTGACATCCGTTTTATTGATCAAAATAACGATGGTATATTAGATGATAAAGATGAAACATACCAAGGTAGCGCTTTACCTAGTTACGAATACAGTTTAAACTTAACAGCTGATTATAGAGGAATAGATTTTAATATCTTTTTTCAAGGTGTTGGAGGTAATAAAATATACAACGGAAACAGGTTTCAGTCTTTAGGCTTAGATACTGGTAGAAACTTTGAAGCTGATGCGTTAAACGCATGGACTCCTTCTAACACAAATACAGATATTCCAAGAGCTGTACTTGGTGATCCAAACGGAAACAATAGAGCCTCTACTAGATTTTTAGAGAAAGGTGACTACTTACGTATTAAAACAATTCAATTAGGGTATTCACTTCCAAAAAGCATTCTAGAAAACATAAATGTAAGCAAACTACGCTTTTTTGTAACTGGTCAAAACCTATTCACATTTACTAATTATAGTGGACTAGATCCAGAAGTTGCAGGTTCTATCCTATCTAGAGGTATTGACAGAGCATTATACCCAAAATTTAAATCTGTAATTCTTGGGGCTCAACTTCAATTTTAACTAAAAAATTTATAACATGAAAAATATAATAATCACATTATTAACTGTAATCATTTTTACTTCATGTAATGATGATACTTTTTTAGATCAAAAATCTCCTGATCAATTAACTTCAGGTTCTTTCTGGAGAAATGCAGCTGATGCACAAGCTGGATTAACCGCTGCATACTCCGAATTAGAATCAAGAAGTAACTTTTGGGATGGATGGCAAGAAGGAAGACCTGTTGTTGAATATTTCAGATCAGACTATGCTTTACCTGGTCCAGATGCTTCAAACTACGCACATTGGATGTCAATATTTAATTTTAATTACACCAATGGTCATACATTTATTAATGTTTTATGGACTACTAATTATAAAGGACTGAACTTTGCTAATCAAGTAATTACAAAGGTAAATAAAATGACACCTGAGCAAATTTCTAATGTCGATAAAAAACAAATTATTGGAGAAGCAACTTTCTTAAGAGGATATTATCATTTTAAATTATTAACTCTCTATGAAAAAATAATTGTAAGAACTGAAATTATTTCAGAAAAAACATTGGATAAAGCATTAGCTTCAAGGCCTGAAGCTTGGCAAGCTATCATTCAAGATTTCAAAGACGCAGCTTCAATGCTACAAAACAAAGAAATGACCGAAGCTGGAAGAGCCACTAAAGGAGCTGCATATGCGTACTTAGGTAAAGCATATCTACATAAAGCAGGCGATGCTAGTTCCGCTGACACTAATGACTTTAAAAATGCTGCTGATGCATTTAAAAAAGTTACTGATGGTAGCTCAGGAAACTACAGTTTAGAGCCTGATTTTTTAAGTAATTTTAATGGTGAAAATGAGAATAATCAAGAATCTGTTTTTGAATTACAGTTTAAAACAGGAGATGCTAATTCATGGAATGCCACAAGACTTCACGCCTTCATAGGTGATTGGTCTATTGGAGGATGGGGCGGCATTGAAGCTACTAAAGCTTTAGAAACCACTATGAAATCTGAAGGAATGATAGCCACTAATGGACTATATGATAATAGACTATATGGAACCATCTATTTTAGAGATCCTTTTTACAATGATACCTCAACATCACAAATGCAAGGCTCTACTTGGGATGCACTTATGAACAGCCAGTATAACAATACCAATGACAATAAAGTATATTTTAGAAAATGGCTTCCTAATTATGTCAGAAACAATTCATATATAGGTCTTAATGTCACTTTAATGAGATATGCAGATGTCCTATTAATGTATGCTGAAGCATTGAATGAAACTGGCGCTACAAATGAAGCCATTAATTTAATTAATGAAATAAGAGCTAAACATGGTTTAATGCCTCCAATTACAGTAACAACTAAAGATGATGTTAAAAACCAAATTATTCACGAGAGAACAATGGAGTTAACGTTAGAATCTGTTCGTTTTTACGATTTAAGAAGATGGGGAATGTTAGACAATGCTATGAATGCAAGTGGAAGAACCGGTTTTTCATCTGATTCACACGCATACTTACCCGTTCCTTTATCAGAAATTAATAATAACAATGAAGTAAACTAAGAACTATAATTAACTCAAGTTAATAAAAACAGCATGTATACTAACTAAAAGAAAGAAATTTAATTTAGAAATACATGCTGTTCCTTTTTAATTAAAGTTTTGCGCTTATTTTAATTATTTATTAACCTAGTTACCATATTATTTTAACACCTTTACAAAAGGTTGTCTTCTAATTTTATTTTGTAATTATATTCACTTACATTAGTATACAACTCACTGCCAACAACTACTAAATGATCCTTTCAAAAACAAAACTATTACTACTATTTACAACTATTTATTGTTTAGGATGTAAACCAAACAAACAATCTTCTTTAACCCAAAAAGACAATACCATGATGACTATTAAAAATGTTCTAAATAGAAGTATCGGAACAAAAAATAGCAATCACTTTTCTCTGGAGTTAATTAAAGACAGTACCAACACAGACTGGTTTTCTTTAGAAAATAGAAATGATTCAATATTAGTCCAAGGTAATTCTCCTGTAGCACTTATACGTGGTGTGTATGATTATTTAAAAAATGAATGTAATAGTATTTATAGTTGGTCAGGAAAAAATATTCAAATTCCTTCTCCTCTTCCTCCTGTAAACAGAAAAGTACAATCTCCTTATCAATACAGATATTATTTTAATGTAGTAACTCATGGCTACTCCACTCCTTATTGGGATTGGGAACGATGGGAAAAAGAAATTGACTGGATGACTTTGCATGGTATCAATATGCCTTTAATAGGCGGAGCACATGAGGCTATTTTAGCTAGAGTTTTTAAAAAAATAGGATTACAAGAAGAAGAAATTAATCAATATTTTTCAGGACCAGCACATTTCCCTTGGAACAGAATGGGAAATTTAAATGGTTGGGACGGTACTTTACCTAAAAGCTACTTTCAAAAACAGATTAAGCTCACCCATCAGATGTTAGAGCGAATGCGTACTTTAAATATAACACCTATTATTCATGCTTTTGCTGGTTTTGTCCCAAAAGGGATTAAAAGAGTTTTTCCTGATGCAGAAGTAAGAGAATTAGGTTGGGGAGGTGGATTACCATTAGAAAACAATGGTTTTATCCTTTCGCCTACTAGTAAACTATTTTTAGAAATTGGTTCGCTTTATATTAAAGAATGGGAAAAAGAATTTGGTGAAGCTGAATATTATTTAGCTGATAGTTTTAATGAAATGGACGCACCTCTTTCTAACGAACCTGAAAAAGCACTTGCCGAATTAGCTTCTTATGGAAAATCTGTATACCAATCTATTAAAAATGCTAACCCTAACGCTACTTGGGTTATGCAAGGTTGGACATTTCCTTATCATAAAAAAAACGGTAAACTTTTTTGGACTCCTGAACGATTAAAAGCTTTGGTATCTGAAGTACCTGATGATAAATTATTAATTCTTGATTTAGCCAATGAATACAATCATGATTTTTGGAAAATACCTCCTTCTTGGAAAATGTATGATGGTTTTTTTAACAAAAAATGGATTTATTCTTTTATACCAAACATGGGAGCTAAAATTCCTTTAAACGGAAAATTAAACACGTATGCTTCTATCCCTTTTGATGCACTAAATTATAAGAACAAAAAGAATTTAATAGGTTTTGGTTTCGCTCCTGAGGGAATTGAAAATAACGAACTAATTTATGAGCTTTTATCTGATGTTGCATGGAGAACACAACCTATAAACCTTGATAATTGGTTAGCCAATTACGCAACTCAACGCTACGGTAGCTACCCTCAAAACATGAAAACAGCTTATGATTGGCTACGTAAGTCTGCTTATGGTACTTTTACTGATCACCCAATGCATCGTTATCAATTTAGACCTTATCACAAACCTGAAGGTGTAGAAGATCACGCAACTGTACATCATTCTTTGGAATTTGGTAAAGCTGTTGAAGCTTTCTTACAATGTGCTCCAGAATTAAAAAACAGCTCTCTTTATACCTATGATGCTATTGAAATGGTAACTCAATATTTAGGTTTAGTTGCAGACCAACAACTATTGCGTTTTTTAGATAATTCTCAAGAGCAACCTCTAAAGGAACCTTTACATATTCTTTTTAATATAGATAAACTTTTAGCTTCTCACCCTAATAGAAAATTAAATGATTGGATAGATTTTGCTAGAAAATGGGGAGATACTAAAGAAGAAAAAAATTATTACGAATCTAATGCTAAGAGATTGATTACAACTTGGGGCGGCGACCCTGTAAACGATTATTCTGGACGTGTTTGGAATGGGCTTATCAAAGATTATTACATACCTAGATGGGAAAACTACCATAACGACAACTCTAATGAACGAAAACAACACATGAGAAAGTGGGAAGAAAAATGGATTGTAACTCCATACAATACATCAATACAACCTTTTTCTAACCCTTTGGGAAAATCAATTGAATTATTTAACCAATATAAAAATAATCTATCCTCAAAATAAACATGAAACAAATTCTACTGCACACCCTACTTTTCTGCTTTATTACATGTATAAACGCACAAGAATCTCAGAAAAATTTCACATTATTAAATAATAATATTACTATTAATTATGCTTCCAATAATGCATCAATTGATATTAAAACAGCAAATATTCAAAAGGGTTTAGCCATTGCTTCCATTACATTAAAAAGCAATCAACAATTTACCCCCAAAAAACTATCTATTAAATGGTCAACTCCTTCAAATAATATAGCTGGCTACTGGAGCAGTAAAGCTTTTTTTAATAAAACTATTACACCTGACTGGGGACCAGCTAAAGTAAAATCAATGTTAGCTAGGCATGCTCCTGTTATTTCACTATTTGGTTTTGATGATATAAATCAACAAACTTTTGCGGTATCAGATGCTTTAAATACAGCAATTACAAGCACCTCTGTTAAAGAAGAAAACGGTATGATTTATAATGAAGTGCAATTGTTCACTGAAAAACACAAAGCACTTAAAGAATACACAGTACAACTCCGTTTAGATGCTAGACCTATTAATTATACCACTTCTCTTAATGAAGTAAATACCTGGTGGGAAACTTTTCCTATTTATAAACCCGCTCAAGTTCCTGAAGCAGCAAAACTACCTGTATATTCTACCTGGTATAGTTATCATCAAAATGTAACTGAAGAAGCCATTTTAAAAGAATGTAAACAATCTAAAGCCATGGGATACGAAACCGTTATTGTTGACGATGGCTGGCAAACTTTAGATAGCAATCGAGGTTATGCCTATACTGGTGATTGGCAAGCGGAACGTTTAAAAGGTATAAAATCATTAGTTGAAAAAGTACATCAGTTAGATATGAAATTTATGCTTTGGTATGCTGTTCCTTTTGTTGGTGAAAAGTCAAGTGTTTACAACCAAATGAAAGGAAAGTTCCTTACTCATTGGAAAGGTCAAGGAACTTATGTCGTTGATCCAAGGTATCCTGAAGTACGAAAATTTATTATCAACACGTATATTAAAGCAGTAAAAGAATGGAATTTAGATGGGTTTAAACTAGATTTTATTGGTTGGTTTAAAGCTTTTAAAGACACTAAATTAGTAGCTAAAGAAGGGATGGATTTTGCTTCTGTAAATGAAGCTACAGATAAATTAATGACTGATTTAATGGCTTCTTTAAAGCATTTAAAATCAGATATTCTAATAGAATTCAGACAGCCGTATACGGGACCTTTGATGAAAAAGTATGGGAATATGCTTAGAGCCTCAGATTGTCCCAATATGGCAGTTACCAATAGAATTGAAACAACTGATTTACGCTTAATTAGTGGTAAAACAGCTGTACATTCTGATATGATTATGTGGCATTATGACGAACCTGTAGAAGTTGCTGCTTTGCAGTTTTTAAATGTATTGTTCTCAGTTCCTCAAATATCAGTCAGATTAGCAGACATCCCTAAGGAACAGTTTCAAATGATTCGTTATTATACTAAGTACTGGCTAGAAAATAGAAGTATTTTGTTAGAAGGTGAATTTCTTCCTCAAAAACCACAACAAAACTATCCTTTAATTGAAGCTAAAGGTAAAAACAAAAAAATTACAGTAACCTACAATACAAAAACTATCAGTCTTGAAACTGATCATCATTTAAAACAGGATATTATTAACGCAAAATCATCTAAAAGAATTATTCTTGATGTAAAAGGAACCAAACAAAAATACAACTGTTATATACATAATTGTATGGGAAAATTAATCTCTAATCAAAAAATAACCTTAAAAGAAGGGGTATATGGTTTTGATATACCTGCTTCTGGAAGTATTTCTTTTCATCCTATTAACAACTAATTTCTTATGAAAAAATTAGCCTACTGTTTAAAGATTTGTTTGTTTCTTTTTACACAATATATAGTTGGTCAAAACTATACCTTAGTTTCTCCAGATAAAACTATTAGAACTATTATTACTGTTAGTGAACATATCTCATACTCTATTTGGGTTGATAATAATTTGGTAATGGATGATTCTCGTTTATCGTTGACTTTAGACAATGGTATTAACTTAGGTAAAAAACCGATAATTGTAACTGCTAAAACCAATAATGTTAATCAAGTTTTAAAACCAGTACTTCGTGTAAAAAGTAAAGAAATTCAAGACATCTATAACGAGTTAACCTTAACTTTTAAGAACAAATATCTTGTTCGATTTAGAGCTTACAATAATGGTATTGCCTATCAATTTGAAACAAAATTTAAAGAAGATATTATTGTTAAAGATGAGGAAGCTACGTTTAACTTTACACAAAATAACAAAACTTATTTCCCTAGAGAGGCCGCTTTTTTTTCACATAATGAGCGTTTGTATGAACACAATGCTTTAGATACATTAACTACTAAAGATTTAGCTAGTTTACCTACTCTAGTTTCTTCAAAAAACAATATAAAAATATTATTAACTGAAACGGCTTTATTAGACTACCCTGGTATGTGGTTAACTGGTAACAAAAGCAATAGTTTAAAAGCTACTTTTCCTAAGTTTGTTTTAAAAACTAAAGTTAATCGTTTTGAAAGATGGAAAGACGATAGAAGCCTAAAACCTATACAAACTGCTCCTTATATTGCTAAAACAAAAGGTACTAGAACGTTTCCTTGGAGAATTATTGCTATAGCAAAGAATGATGAAGACCTAATTACTAACCAACTTAGTTATCAATTAGCAGCTCCTAATAAAATAAAAAACACTTCTTGGATACAACCTGGTAAAGTTGCTTGGGATTGGTGGAATGACAACAATATTTATGGCGTTGATTTTAAAGCAGGCATCAATACAGATACTTATAAATATTATATAGATTTTGCGGCTAAATACGGTATTGAATATATCATTCTTGATGAAGGTTGGTATAAATTAGGTAATGTTTTAAGTATTATGCCTGAGGTTGATGTTATAGAATTAATTAACTATGGTAAATCTAAAAATGTTGGTCTTATCTTATGGGTTGCTTGGAGTTCTTTAGAGCAACAGCTAGAGAAAGCCCTAGACAGCTACCAAAAGTGGGGAGCTAAAGGAATAAAAGTAGACTTTATGCAACGTGACGATCAATGGATGGTTACTTATTATGAACGTGTAGCCAAAGCCTGTGCAGACAGGGAATTACTAGTTGATTTTCATGGCTCATATAAACCTGCTGGTTTACGAAGAACCTACCCCAATGTATTAACACGTGAAGGTGTAAAAGGTGCAGAAAATAATAAATGGGCTAAATACATTACCCCTACTCATAATGTTACTTTACCGTTTATTAGAATGGTGGCGGGTCCTATGGATTATACGCCTGGTGCTATGCGAAATGCACACGATGCTAATTTTAAAATCTCATGGAAAAGACCAATGGCTAAAGGAACTAGAGCACATCAAGTAGCTATGTATGTAGTATATGAAAGTCCGCTACAAATGCTTTGTGATTCACCTAGTAATTATTTAAAAGAAGATGTTACTACTAAATTTATTGCTCAAATTCCTACAATTTGGGACGAAACTAAGGTGTTACATGCTAAATTAGGAGAACATATTGCCTTAGCTAGAAAATATAAAGATACTTGGTATATAGGCGCAATGACCAATGAAACTGAAAAAGAACTTACCATTGATTTTTCTTTTTTAAAAAAAGGTACTTATAAGATAGAAATATTTAAAGACGGAACCAATGCAAATAGGAATGCTGTAGACTATAAACTAATAACAAAAACTATTACTTCAAAAGACACATTAACTGCCAAACTTGCCAAAGGCGGAGGATGGTCAGCTATTATTAAAAAACAATAAACTATCTAACTTTATTATAATATTATGAAATCAACTATTTTGACTTCTAAAAATCGACTATATCTCTATATACTTATTCTCTTTTCAGGATTTTCTTCGTGTAAAACAAAACCTACTAAAAACGAGAATAAAGAAACCAAAAAGCCTAATATCTTATGGCTTTTTCTAGAAGATACAGCTCCTTTAATGAGTGCTTATGGAACTGACATTATAAAAACACCTCATATTGATAGTTTAGCACAACAAGGAGTAACTTATAAAAACGCATATATGCCTGCGCCAGTTTGTTCTGCCAGTCGCTCTAGTATTATTACAGGCGTTATGTCTACTACTACAGGAACTCATAACCACCATAGTTCAAGAACTAAGGAATCAGGTATTAAACTTCCTGAGGACTTAAAAACCATTCCTGAAGTGTTTAAACAAGCAGGGTATTTTACTTTTAATAATGGAAAAGATGATTATAATTTTATTTATAATCGTCGTGATTTGTATAGTCAAGACTTTTACATGCACCCTTTGTATGGAAAAAGCGGTGTTCGTTTAGATCTTTCTAAACTAAAAGAAAAACAACCCTTTTTTGGACAAGTTCAATTGTATGGCGGAAAAGAAATCTTTTCATCTAAGTTTAAAGAACGTGTTAAAACTCCTGTAGATAGAAGTAAAATAATACTACCTCCCTACCTTCCAAATCATCCAACCATTATAGAAGAATATGCCAATCATTTAGACGCTATTCAAATTACTGATGAACGTGTTGGGAAAATTATTCAAAAATTAAAAGAAGGAAATGTACTTGAAAACACCATTGTTTTCTTCTTTTCTGACCACGGAATGCGTTTAACTAGAAACAAACAATTTTTATATGATGGAGGAATTCATGTACCTTTTATTATTGCAGATTTTACAAAATCTAACCCTAAACTAACTGCTGGCACTACCAATTCAGATTTAATTAGTGGCTTAGATATTGGAACTAGCTCTTTAGCCTTAGCTAATATTAAAATACCTGATAACGTAGAAGGAAAAAATATGTTTGCTAATGATTTTAATAGAGATTATATAATTGCAACTAGAGACCGATGTGATTTTACCATTGATCGTATTAGAGCAGTTCGGTCAAAAGACTATAAATACATCCGTAATTTTATGACGGATAGACCTTACTATCAACCTACCTATATGGATGTGGACAGCGTTCCTTTTATTCAAACTATGCGAAAGTTGTATACTGAAAACAAACTAACTCCTCAACAAGCAAGGTTTTTATCAGATGAGCGTCCTACTGAAGAATTATACGATCTTAAAAATGATCCTTACGAGCTAAACAACCTAGCTAAAAGTACTGAACATAAAGAAATATTACAAAAACATGCTGCCATTTTAAACAATTGGATTTCTTCAACAGATGACAAAGGGCAATATCCTGAAAATGAAGAAAATTTAAAATTAATGTTAGGTATATGGGGCAAGCATGCTGTTAATCCAGAATATAAAATATTAAGAGAAAAATTTCCTAACTTAGCTAGTAAGCTGTTTTATTTAAAACGTGAAAAATTTAAATTAATTGATTCTACCTTTATTGGCAAAGAAGATCCTTTAGTAAAAGTTAATGCAAATCAATCAAACAAATAGTTGGAAGTTAATAGGGTATATGCTATATTGCTCACTCGTTTTTTTAAGCAATATTAGCTGTAAAAACCCTTCTGAAAAACAAGTAAAGACACCAGAGGGAATGATATGGATTCCTTCTGGAACTTTTACTCAAGGTGCTGTTCCTCATGATCGTTTAGCATTGTCTAGAGAACTGCCTTCATTTAACGTAGAAATGAATGGTTTTTTTATAGATATTACCGAGGTTACCAACAAACAATTTTCTAAATTTATTAAAGAAACTGGTTATATTACTGTAGCTGAAAGACCTGTTAAATGGAATGAGCTAAAAAAAGAACTCCCCATTGGCACTCCAAAACCTCATGATTCTCTATTACAACCTGGTTCACTAACTTTTAAAAAGGTAGCCCAGCCTACTGTAAACCGTACTAATTATCATCAATGGTGGAAATGGACTCTTAATGCCAACTGGATGCATCCTCAAGGCCCTAATAGTTCTATAAAGGGTAAAGAAAACCACCCAGTAATTCATATTGCTTATGAGGATGCTATAGCATATTGTAAATGGGCTAATAGACGTTTACCTACCGAAGCTGAATGGGAATATGCAGCTAGAGGAAAAAATAATAGTGATATTTATTTTTGGGGGAACGATGCTACTGTACTAGCTCAAAAAGCAAATACTTGGAATGGTAATTTTCCGTATTCTAATACACTTGATGACGGATTTGAGCGTACGGCTCCTGTAAAACAATTTCCTCCAAACACTAATGGCTTGTATGATATGGCTGGAAATGTATGGGAATGGACTTCTGATTGGTATTATGAAAATAGAAATAGAGAGCTAGCTTCTTCTAAACAAACGATTAAAAACCCTACTTTTTGTTTTTCTTCTGATAATACTTCTAATGGTAATCAAAAAGTTATTAAAGGAGGTTCTTTTTTATGCCATGCATCCTATTGTGCTAGTTACCGAATCTCAGCTAAAATGAATAGTGATGTTAATTCTTCTACGGAGCATATTGGCTTTAGAACAGTAGCTACTGTAGCCATGCTAAAAAATAACCAGAAATAAGCAGGTTTACACTTCTTTAAAACATTTTACCCGAAACCTTCCCGTAAAAAACGGGAATGAATTAATACCAAAAAACCGACTATTCAATAGAATTAAATATAGATACATTTTTTCAATGTAAAACATTATTAAGTTAAAAAGTGGGTTAATTAACTATCTGTTTATTTTTAATAATATAAAAACCTAACCCTCCTTTTGATACTTTCATTTTTATATAAGCTGATTTTTTTATTATTACATCTTTATTAAAAAGTATCTTTTTTTCTATTCCTTTATATTTTATTATACCATAAGATTGCTTACCTCTTCCTCCTTGTTTCCCTGCATGAATAATCTTGCGAGTTATCATATTACTTTCTACTGAGGAAAAATAACAGTTAACAAATAGAATCAATGATACAATTAAAAAACCTATTGAAAACACGCTTTGCATTAATGGGTATATAACTAAAGTTGAATTATAAACCTCTTTATACTTTTTATTTATAAATAAAAAGTATAATAGTGAAGGAATTATAGCTACAAAAACTAAAAACATACCATTAATAAAAGTTTTTTCATAATATATAATTCCAAAAAACATACTTACAAAACCTAAAAATATACTTGCTGTAAAAAATATTTTATATGCTTTTATTTCTTTATTATCCATTTAACTCAATATCAAATCTATTTTAATCCTCATAACCAGATTTTTATTAAATCTTATACTTATTTAGGTGTCTTACTCCTACAAAGTAATATAAAAAATTCACCTAAAAAACATGAAAACATCTATTTGCCTTTAAATTATGTCTTTTTTATTTTACCCGAAACCTTCCCGCAAAAGGTAGTAACAAATTAGGTAATACCCGAAACCTTCCTGACTTATGCGGCAACGTTTCGGGAAAAATTATAGGGAATTACTTTACAAATGGTACTTCAAACTCTAAAAGCTTCTTTTTCTTTATTACATTATACTGGTCTTTTGTTAAATAGACTATTGTTTTCCCTTCTCCATCCAAACTATAAAACCTCCCTTTTAAATTATTTTCTATAACTATCTTATTCATAAACTCAAAAAAAGCAGTATCCACCCAATCACCATCACCCCTAAATACCTTTTGGTAATGTCTATCTTTAAAATCAAAACTTACAACTACCTTATCTTTTTGTATATCAAAATTATCTTTGATATTAATTGGATTAAAATCATTGTGAGAAATAATTTTGTACTCTTCAATCATTTCTTCATAAGGGTTATCAAGATTCCCTAGTTCAAAATCAAAAGACATTACTGATTTAGCAAAAGTTTTTAAAATGTCATTCTTACTATTTATTTTCTTCTCTTTAATTTTTATTATACTATTACCTATTTCCTCTTTATCTAAATGATTTAACAAACCTAATACTGTAAACTGTTCAATTATATTTCTTATTTTTTTTGTATTCAATTCATTATTATAGTTTTCATAACTAAGCTCCCAGTGGCTGTTTATAACTTCAAACATTTCTCTTTGATCCTCTTTTAAAGCTACAATTCCAAAGTATTGGTTAGACTTCCATTCTCTATAACTATTAGATGAGCTTATTAAATGTAGCCTATAAGAAGAGTTTAAATCTCTTAGAATTTTATTAAAAATTTGATAATATTCTTGTTCCTCTATCTTACCCAAATAGCCCAGTTCACCTCCAATGCTATCCGAATCGATAAAACTTTTACACCTGTACTCTTCTCCATTTGATGCGATAGAAACAACAACATAACTTGTTATATAACCATTAGTCGCATGTAAAGAATCTTTTTCTATTTGGTAATTAAACTTATTAAAACTTAATTCTGGTAAAATTTCAGAAGTTTTTTGATGAATTTCTTTTAAATAGACAAATGGATTATTTGAGTATTTTGACAAATCAAAAAACCGAGCTTTCTTGCAAAATTTTATTATCTGAAAAGGAGATTTTATTGTATTGGTATTTATTGCCAATTCAAGTTGTTTGTTTTCTTCTTCTGTAATAATTTTATTATTGTAAAGCTTAATACGAAATTCGTTTATTTTACTATTTGACAACCAGTAATCAAAGGCTACCTGGTCTATTATATCTAAAAGCATCTGAAATAAATGTGCATAATTGCTATCTTTTATTTCATATATCTGCTTTTTTAACTGTTTATTATTTATTATTTGAACTTTGTTTAGCTTCTTTACATAATCAACAAGCTGATTATTTACTTCTTTTTGTTCAGCTTTAGTTAGCTTTTCGCTTTTAAAATCGAAATATGTATTTAATTCAGAATATTGAAATCCTGTTTGTTTTTTAAATTCAAGTTGAAACAACACATCAACATATTGTGCTTTGGTTATTATTTCCGTTTTTGAAAGCTCATCTTTTAATAAATTTTCATCTTCAGGTTTAATTAACTCTACTTCTACTAATTTTTTCACCATATTATTAACCTGACCTAACATTACATTAGATATTATATAAGTAACTACGAACAGAGAGGTTTTTAATCTCATAACATATTTTTATTTTACTAATACTATTTTTTATTCCTTTTTGGTGGCTTATATCCACAATGTAATTCTTCTTTTTATAAAGCTCTTAATCTTTTTAATTATCTCCGTAAAACTCCATAGCCATATCAAATATTTGGTATATTTTTTCTATAGGAATATCTTGTTTTGGATCTATCAGCAATAATTTTGTAAAAGTCCTTTTTCCTTGTATCAAATCTGGGTGTTTTAATTTTATTCCTTTTCCTATTGCTATGTATGGAAATTGTGTTTTTTTATCTACCCATAAATAACAAAAAATTTGATTTTTGTACATAAAGCATGGTAATCGATAATACCATCTTGGTTCTATATCTGGATGGTAATCCTTTATTATACTTTTTAAAGCCATAAGACAACCTTTTATTGGTTCTTCTTTTTCCTCATAAAATCGATCTATTGGTTTCATTTTGTAAACTACTTTATCAAGTTACTAGTTAGTAGAGAATTTATTTTCCCCCTTGAATTGACCAAAACAGGAATAGTAACCCTAAACAGAATATTAAATATAATATATATACAATTATAGTTCTGAGTATATTAACTAATCTATTTCCTTCGTTAAAAAATCCCCAAAATACCCAAAAAGTATATAGAACAGCTAAGACAACAGGTATTAATTCTAAAATCTCAATCTTTATAAGCTTCTTAAGAATTATAAAAAATGAATAAAAAACAGCTTGTTGTCCTGTTATATACGCATTTAAAACCAAATGCTCTATATAATTTACAGCAAAATTTTTAAAGGCTATGTATGAAGCAAAAGAAAAAACGGGTAATAGTAATATAGTTGTATAGGCAAAGTTTTTTGATAACCAAGTAAATAAAACAGGGACTTCTATTCTATTATTTTTATTACCCTGAGCAGATTCTGTAAAACCTAATACTACATCATTCATCCAAGTATTCTCACCTAATAGTTGTGCTAACAAAAAATACAACGTAGAAAGTGTTAATACATAACCTATGGGTTTAAAATGACTTTTCCTCTTTCCTTTTAAAAAATCTTTTATAGTTAAGCCTGGTTTTATTAATAATTGTGTGCATGTATACAAAAATCCTTTATCAATTTGAAAAACACTATGTACTACTTCATACATAAAACTTGAAATAGTTATTCTTTCAATATTGGTACGTTGCCCGCAATTATTACAATAATTTCCTCTTACTATTTCATTACAATTTTTACAGTTCATTATATCATCAAATATTTTGATTTTAAGTTTTACTCTACTAAACCTAACTCTTTAATACCTATTCTATAAATATTTCCAAAACCATTTATAGTACTATTAGCTTGCCTTTTTAACGATTCTACATTTTGTAATGGTATATTATCTATTTCCATTCTTTCACTTGTTAAATAAAAGTTTCCTGCATTCCAATCTATAAACGGACAATAATCTAACTTTTTAGAATTTATTAATTTGCCCATATTTTTAGCTTCTTTCCAGTTTCCAACACTATCTTTTTGACTTATATACAAATCACCTCCTCCTAATCCATCTTTTCTTCCGAAGGAACTAAAAATCATCACATTTTCATCTGGTGACACATAGGCATTAAATTCAAAAAATTTAGAATTAATAGTCTCTGGTAAAGGTTCTGGTTCATTATAAATCCCATCTGTAAATTTTGCTATAAAAATATCTTCTCTTCCTATACCATTTTTTCTAGTTGCCGTAAAAAAGAGGTTTCCTTTTTTGGTTACAGCAGGAAAAAACTCATTGCCTTTAGTATTAATTATAGAATCTAGCGCAACAGGATCCGACCAACCTCCCTTAATTCTATCGCTATACCAAATGTTATAGTCTTTTCTATTTTCATCTCCATAAATTGGACGATTTGAAGCAAAATACAATCGATTTCCATCATTTGTATAAAAAGGTTCTATATCTTGATATGTACCTGATATGTTTAAAATTGTTGGTTTTTGCCATTTATTGTTCTCTTTTTTTACTACTACTAAACATCTTTTGTGTTGTTTATAATCTCCTAATGTATAGGTAAACTCTTTCCCGTCTGGAGTTATCGCTATATCTCTTTCATATAAAGATGTAGACACCTCTCCTTCTGCAAACAAACTTGGCTTTGTTGAGGTTACATTTAAATCTATATTTGAAGAAGTTTTGTCTTTTTTAGTTTTCTTACAGCTAAAAGCAAAAAATAAAACTGTAAAAAACATAACGTTTTTTAATACTTCTTGTTTTGATAAAAAGAATAGATTCATAATCAAGATTCTGTTTGGTTTTAAAACGTAAACTTACTTAAAAAACTTTTGTTAAACTAGAATATAAAAATAGGCCTCTCTTTTTAAGAAAGACCTATTTTTTTCAACTGAATTATTTGTTTTTTAACTTAACAGTTAGCTTCTTTTATGTATTCAGTTTAATTATACACCTGTTTATTCTTTAATAATCTTTTTTAAAGCTATTTTATGATCTGAAGTTTCAATTTTTAATAGGTACATTCCTTTTGAAAAACTTCTAAAATCTATCTCCGTTTCCTTAGTAACTACTAATTGCTTCCCTACTAAATTATACACTTCTACAGCGATAATATCTAAATCAATGGCTGAGTTAATCGTTAGGGAATCTTGAACAGGATTGTTTCCTATAGTAATAGCATCTGTTAAAAACTCATCTACTCCTACCGAGTAACCACAATCAACACTGTAGTTTGCCGTAGCATCTTTTATCCAATCTTTACTTTCTGCTAAGCTTACGTTATCTACTTGAATACATGTTAGTGTTGGATTTAAATAACTAATTAGTTTAGTTAATCTAGAGTTAAATCCATTTTTAACATTTAATGTTGCTAATTTATTTTCACTTACTAAAACATAATTTAAAAATTTATTATTCGAAAAATCTAAGTTTGTTATGTTATTTTCATCAAGACTCACTCTTTCTAACTTTAAATTTTTAGAGAAATCTATAGTTGAAATTTGATTGTCTCCCGCTAATATTTCCTCTAAAAGGGTATTTTTAGTAACATCAATGTTAGTTACTTTGTTATTTAGAATGTCTATATACTCTAATTTTATATTTTGTGATACGTCTAAATCACCAGTTAATTGATTATTTCTTAAACTTATACGTTCTAATAAGGTATTTTTTGTAATATCTAAAGAGGTTAGTAAATTATCACTACATACCAAGTAATCTAATTTTAGATTATTACTCAAATCTAAACTTGCTAACTGATTTTCTGGAATATATAGGTCTTCCAATAAGGTATTTTTTGATAAGTCTAAACTTGTTAATCCGTTTTTTGCACAATTTAAATCTGTTAAATTTGGATTGTTAGAAATATCTATATAACTTAATAAGTTATTATCTAAATTAAGTCTTTTTATTAAAGGAGACTGGCTAATATTTATTTCTGAAATTAGGTTATCATAGCAACGTAACGTTTTTAACTTTGTATTTTTTGATACATCTAATTTTGTTAACTGATTATTATAACATCGTAAGGCTTCTAAATTAACAAATGCTTCAATACCTGTTATGTTTTGAATTTCCTTATTTGAACAATTTAAATCTATTATTTCTCTTGCCTCATGTATATCTATCTCTCCATCTTGATTCTTGTCTCTGTATTCAGATGCTACTAAAAAAGTTTTAAAATTTGCATCTGGAACATTAACAAAAGCAGGAAAACTACAATTCGTATTATAATCTGCTAAAGTAGATTTATACCAATATGCTTTTCCTTCTGCAACAGCTACATCAGCAACCTGAATACATCTTATATAATTCCCTCTACCATAAAATTTGTTTAATGCTGTGTTTTGAGATAGATCTATAATAGCTATTTTATTCTCGTCTATATCTAACTCTATCAACCCTGTATTTGCTGTTACATCCAAACTCGTTAACTCATTCTTATCACAATTAACTTTTTCTAGTATGGTTGTTTTGGGTAGTACTAAATTTGTTAGTTTGTTACTTTTACAAGAAATGTTTTTTAATCCTTCATTATTACTCAGATCTAGATTGGTCAATTGATTTTCATAACATGAAACATATTTTAATGTATTTGTTACTGGTAGTATTAAACTAGTTAATTGATTTCTGTAGCAGTCGATATTTTGTAATGCTATATTTTTAGATAGGTCTAAATTTGTTAATTGATTGTTTGCACAGTCTAATACTGTTAAATTGACAAACTCTTCAATTCCTGTTAAATCGGAAATCATATCTCCATAGCAATCGATTTCTCCTGTAAAAGCTATTGCTTCGCTAATTTGTATCTCGTCATCTTTATTAGTATTTATACTGCTTTTACCTAGTAGGTAATTTTTAAAATTGGCATCTGGAATGTTCACATTCTGTGAAATTGCTCCTATTGAATAAACTACTAATAGTAGTATAAAAAAATAGTTTTTCCTCATAGTTATTGGGATTGGTGTTAAAAAATTGGTTTTATTTTGCGTATAATAAGTAGTACCACTCGTAGTTATTTACTACAATTGGTATATTAGTTTTTCTAAAATAGTATGGACTATGTATTGGCTATAGCACTTTTTAACTTCTTGTTTTTCATAAATGTGTTTTTACTTGTTCTTTCTGCTTGCAATTTATATTTTTTTTATTACTCTGACAATTTTATCTTTTATGAAAATGTTATATTAATATTTACTTCTAAAAACAAAAAACCATCTCATGTTTTACTGAAAGATAGTTTTTAATAGTTTTATTTATTATACTTTCCTTATCCTTATTGATAAAAATCAAAAATAACTTTTAGACAAAATAAAACTATTAAAGACATCTCAATGAAAAAAGAACTAGTTCTTTAAGTCTATGAATTTACTAATTCATTTTTTATTTAATTATCACCTTCTTCCTTTCCACTTGCTCTAAAGTTTTTAGTTGTAGTAAATATATTCCTTTGGGTAGTGAGGAAACATCATATTGAAAAATGTTTCCATTTAAGTTACCTTTATGCAAAACTTTTATCAGTTTTCCATTTATATCGTATAATGTGATTTTAACATTTGGCGAATTTACCTTTACATTCAAAGTTTCATCAACTGGGGTTGGATAAACTTTAGTAAGTTTTTTTTCTTTTTTATCCTGAGAGCATAACCTGATAAACTGCCAAGATCCCCAATTACCTCCTGTTCCAGGTTCTTCATTTTTTGTCCACCATTTACTTTCATAAACACTTCCTTTATGTGCTACTTGTATACCTTTTACTTTATATTCTGTATTCGCATTCCACTCAGTAATTCCTTCACAAGTTGCTCCTATTGTTTTTTCTTTAATTGTTATATTTATTTGATCGCTTCCTGTTGCTCCTTTATTATCCACTACTGTTACCTTTATTTTATAATCTCCAAAATTAACAGGCGTCCAACTTTTGTTATTCCCTTCTGATAGTTTATTATCATTTACTTCAAATAGTACAGATTCTATAGTCCCATCTGCATCCGAAGCATTAGCTACTAACGTAATTGACTCCAATGTTTTTTGCTCAATGACTTCTCCATTTATGGGACTTGTTATAGTTACTTGAGGAGATTGATTTCCTAGAGTCTTCTTTTTTATTGTGATATTTATTTCTTGAAAAGCTAACGCTCCTTTATCATCTATAACCGTTGCTTTTATTTTATAATTACCAAAACTTGTTGGTGTCCATTCAACATTATTACCTTCTATTAATGAAACATTATTTACTTCAAATTGTATTGAAACTATGGTTCCATCATTATCGGAGGCATCTACAGTTAAAGTAATAGACTCTGGAGTTTCTTGTTCAATTATTTGTCCATTACTAGGATTTATTATTGTAACTTGTGGTTGTTGATTTCCTACTGTTCCACATTCTCTAACCTTTTCCCAAACACTGCTTTTCCCTGGAGTATCCGTTAGTTGTGCCCACCATTTATTCTGATAAATAATGTTATTATAAGCGACTTGTGTACCTTTTACTCTATATGATTTTGGTTCCCAAATAGGAATTGCGCCACACTTGGCTTTTTTTGTAGTAAATGTGTATAAATTTGAATACTCTGAAATTATATTTTGATTTATCGCTTTTACTCTTACTTCATATGTAGTATCTTGATCTAAACCTTCTATACGAACCTTTGTCCCTTCTTCTATAGTAATTGTACTCCAATCATTTGTATTTATTTTTTTATAATCTAACTCATAAAACTCTGCTCCTTGGCTTATTTTCCAATTTAACTCAGCAGTTCGGTCTCTTATATTTGTTGCTATAATACCTGTAGGAACTTCTAGATTTAACACCTTTGTAATAAAAGTAAATATATATGAATAAGCATTAGAGTTGGCTGTGCTAACTTGAAATTCGTACTCTTTTCCTTCCTCAAGATTATTTAAATCTACACGATTAGAAATTACATTTTGAAAGCTCCAATTACTTGATTCTACCTTTTTATACCTAACAGTATAACTACTTATACCTTGCAATGAATTCCAAGCTAACCTAGCGGTATTTCTATTTTTTTCTTCCAATCGTATTCCTAAGGGTATTCCCTCTCCATTTCCTACTTGTAGTGCTTTATAAGCATTTAACCTTCCTGTTCCTAACATACCATTATAATTGGGATTGATATGCTCTATTGGATCTGTAGTTTCTAATAATATTCTTTTTAACTGTTCTGGATTTATATTTCCATAATTGTTAGAAACTACTAATGCTGCCACTCCTGATACATGAGGGCATGCCATTGAAGTACCTTGTAAAAAACCATAATTATTATTAGGAGTTGTACTTAATATTCCTTTAATACCTGTACCTGCACCAGGTGCTGAAATTGCTACCCTTTTCCCAAAATTTGTCAATCTTGTTTTTTCATCTTTATTGTTTAGCGCTGCAACCAGTATTTGGCGATCTAAATTATGAGGTATATACGATATGTTTCTATTTTCATTTCCTGCTGCAAAAAATATAATACCTCCACTCATTGCTTTATTTGTTCCTCCTGCATTTTTCTTAAAATAATCCATAGCTTCTTCCAACACAGGGACTCTTGCGTCACCTGCTCCAAATGCCCAATACATCCAACTATTTTGTGAAATAATAGCTCCATTATCCGCCGCATATACAAATGCTTCAGCTCCCATATCTCCTACAGCTCCTAGTAAAATTTTACATGCCATTAACCGAACACCATCTCCCTTACCAGTACCTCCAGCTACTCCAGCTACTCCAATTCCATTGTTCGTTTCCGCAGCTACAGTACCAGCAACATGGGTTCCATGTTCTAAAGCTGGAATATTTCCTGAATTTGCTGTAAAATCATAACCATGTACATCATCTACATATCCATTATTATCATCATCTTTTCCATTATTAGGTATTTCATCTTCATTTACCCATAAATTACCTTTTAAGTCTGGATGATTTGTATCTAAACCTGTATCATTAATAGCTACAATTACTCTACTATCTCCCTTCTCTATTTGCCATGCTTCTTCTAAATGTATGTCTCTTCCTACGGTTCCTCCTTTTTGTCCAGTATTATTATAATGCCATTGCTCTTTATACCTAGGATCAGAAACCACACTATTTTTCACTTTTTCAACTTGCTCTTTTATGCTAGTGATTTTTTTATTTCCATCATTGTTTTTTATTGGATACACTTCATGTGCAATGGTTATTGATTTACTACTCCTTAACTGTTTTATGGCTTCTTTTAAAGTTGTATTTGATTCATATTTTATTTCATACCATAAGTGTAATCCTGCTTTTCTGTGTTTTTCTTCATTCTTCCCCGATGGTCTAAAAACTCTTTTTACAGACTCTATCTTTAAAGCTCTACTTACTATATCAAAAGGTGGAATACCAATAGATACTCCTTTTTCATTTTTATTTCTTAAGAACTTACTTCCTTTTTTCGTTCTTACTAAAGCTTTATCTAATTTTTTTGATTCTTCCTTTTTAAACTTTAAACAAATAGTTTTTTCAATCTGTCCTAGTTTATTCAATCTTTGCTGTCCAAATGTTTTTATTGTTAGTATTAGAGTAATACCAAGTATATAGTGTATTGTACGTTTCATATTTCTTTGTTAAAAAAGTGTGCATCATTAAATCCCATTTACCTTACTTATTCATTAATTGATTTTTAAATGATACACACTTTAAAAATTATTTTTGTATGCTTATCTTCCTTACTATTCTATCTCCTTTTTTAGTTTTAGCAACCAAAATATATAGCCCTTGTTTTACTCCTTCCAAATTTATCATTTGCCCTTTGTGAGAAAGTGTTTTTATTTTTTTTCCTGTTAGGGTATATAAATTTGCTTCTAGAATCTCTATTTCTACTTCCTTATCTTGTTGTATATCTTGTAATAACTGAGTATTCATATTTTGAACACTACAAGACTTAACTAAAAGCCAAGGTCCCCATGGACCACCAGTACCAGGTTCTTCATTTTTAGTCCACCATTTACTCTCATAAACATTTCCTTTATGGGATACTCGAATCCCTTTCACTTTATATTCAGTGGTAGCATCCCAAGAAGGTACTCCGTTACAATCTCCTCCTTGCACTTTTTCTTTTATAGTAATACTTATTTCATTAACTCCCATAGCTCCTTTATTATCTACTACTACAACTTTTATTGTATAATTACCAAAACCAGTTGGTGTCCAATTCACATTATTTCCTTCTGATACATTTGCTCCATTCACTGAAAACTGAATACTTTCTACAGTTCCATCTGAATCAGTAGCATTTGCTATTAAAGTAATGGACTGTAATGTCTCTTGCTCTATAATTTGTCCATTGATTGGATTCGTAATAGTAACCTGAGGTGGCTGATTCTCATCTCTCCTTTCTTTAATCGTAGCATTTATTTCTTGCAATCCAATAGCTCCTTTATCATCTGTGGCTACTACTTTTATTGTATAATTACCAAAATCGTTTGGTGTCCAATTCACATTATTCCCTTCTGATAAATTTACTCCATTCACTGAAAACTGAATACTTTCTACAGTTCCATCTAAATCAGTAGCATTTGCAGTTAAAATAATGGTTTTTAATACTTCTTGCTCTATAATTTGTCCATCTTGAAGTGTTGTTATTTCTACTGTTGGTACTTGGTTTCCTAAAACTTTCTGTTTAATTGTTATTTTTGACTCTGCAGTAGCTATGGCTCCTTTATCATCAGTCACAGTTACCTGAATCGTATAATTACCAAATTTTTCTGGTGTCCAATTAATATTATTCCCTTCAGTAAGCTGTACTCCATTTACTTCAAAGATTATCTTGGTAATTATACCATCAGCATCTGATGCTTTTGCTGACAGTACAATTGACGTTAATGTTTCTTGCTCTATTACTTGTCCATTCTGTGGAGTTAATATTTCAACAGTTGGTAATTGATTATCATTTATTAAACTACACTCTCTAACTTTTTCCCATACACTGCTTAAACCTGGGACATCTTTTGAGTTTGCCCACCATTTATTTACATATATCCAACCTTGATAAGAAACCTCTGTTCCAGATGTCCCATAAGTCTCATTACTTTTCCAAACCGGTACTCCTCCACAGCCTCCACTTCCATCATCTAATGTTAAAAATTTAGTCGTTTCTGAATAAATAGATGATGAATTATTTTTACTTGCTTTTACTTGTACCACATAAAAAGTATTTGGAGATAATTCTGTCAAAGGAACTGTTAGCTCAGTAATACCTTCAACAGTTTCCCAATTAGGTGTTTTTATTGCCCTATAACGGAGTGAATATTCATTTGCATTCTCTACTTTACTCCAACTAACCATAATTGATGATGCTTGTATCGATGTTATTGTTACTTCTCTAGGCGGTTCAATATCTAATGTTTTAAAATTTACACTTTGAGAGTATACTGAATTCTTAGTTAGACTTTCAGCTCTTACCTGTAATTCATATGAAGTGTTCTTAGTAAGTCCTTTTATTTTTAATTGAGTATCATTTATTACTACTTCTTTCCAGTTTCCTCTTTGCTTTCTATATTTCACCCTGTAACGAAGCGCTTTGGTTACTTTATCCCATTTTACTATAGCTCTTAAGGCTCCTACCTCCTCCATTCTCACCTTTATAGGTGTAACCACTTGTGCATCTCCATATTTTAACGCTTTCAATGCATCTATAACCCCAGAGCCTAATTTTCCTTTATAATTAGCATTTAAATGGTCCACAGAATTCGTACTGTTTTCCATAATTGTTTTAAGTTCATTTCCTTCTAATTTCCCTTTAAACTTAGACACTACTAAAGCTGCCACACCAGATGCATGTGGACACGCCATAGAGGTTCCTTGTAAATATCCATACTTCCCTCCTGGAATTGTACTTAATACCCCAGCTGTCAAACCACTTGTTCTTTGATCACCTCCAGGTGCAGAAATATCAACCCAAGTCCCATAGTTAGAATAACTTGCTTTTTTTCCTGAATTGGCAACTGAAGACACTGATAATACTGGCTCATACCTACTAGGATAAAAGTTACCTTCAACTCCATTATTACCTGTTGCAAAAATTACAACACCTCCATTCATTGGAGCTTTATTACCTCCTGCTGTAGCTATAAAATAATCAATTCCTGCTTTATCTGACTCACGAATTGAAGCACTTACTCCTCCATATCCCCAACTATTTTGAGATATTACCGCACCATTATCAGCTGCATATACAAATGCTTCTGAAAAACCTGCTTTTTTATGTCCAAAAACAGTATTTGACATAAGTAAAACTCCGTCATTATTACCTGAACCACCTGCAACTCCTGCAACCCCTATACCATTATTAGTTTCAGCAGCAACCGTGCCTGCTACATGAGTACCATGTTTTCCTGCTGGAATAGCACCTACATCATCTGCAAAATTATATCCATGAATATCATCTATATATCCATTATTGTCATCATCTATCCCATTTCCAGGTATCTCTCCTTCGTTTATCCATAAATTTCCTTTTAAATCTGGATGTGTTACATCAAAACCTGTATCTTCTATAGCTACAATTACTTGCTTACTTCCCGTTTCTAACTTCCAAGCTTCTTCTAAGTTTATATCATTCCCGGCTATAGCATCTGGTGATTGTCCTGTATTTTTATAATGCCATTGTTCATTGTAGTTTGGATCATTAGGAGCAACTAATAAGTTAATTTCATTTTCTTGATTTGTAAGTTTAGCTATACTAATTTTTGATTTATCTTTTTTATATCCATCGTAAAAAATTATTTCTCTTACTGATTCTGCTATTTCAATAGCTGTCGTTTTTTGATAAGCTCTTACAACATCATCAATATTCTCCTTAGCATTAAATTCGATTTCATACCATAAATGCAAACCATGTTGTCTATGTTTTTTTTCAAATTTCCCAGCGGGTCTAAATAATCTTTTTATGCTATATGCTTTAAATTTTTTATTACAAAAATCTACCTCATTATCATTTAAAGTAATATATCCTTTATTCGATACTCTTAATAAGCTTTTACCTTTTAATTTTTTGTCTAATTTATTGGTTTGATTATCATTAAATCGGACATGTATTTTATTCATATACTGTCCTTTTTTATTAATTTCTGGGTCTTTTTGACCATAACTATCTCCTAAACCCAATAATAAGATACATAATCCCATTATAAAGGTTTTTGTCACTTTTTTGTTTGAAAAAAACATTTGATTTAAGCTTTATTTTATTGGTTAATTGTTTGCAAAAAACTAGTGAACAGCATTTATAATACTATTCACTAGAAATATTGCTTTTATTCTATAAGGATTTTTTGTGTTTGTGTGTATTGCTGAGTCTTTATTTTCAATACATATATCCCTTTTTGTAATGATGATACATCAAAACTCAATGAATTACTCTCAGCTTTTAACACTTCTTCTTTTATCAATTCACCTGCTAACGTAGAAACAGACACTTGAACATTCATTTTTGGTAATATATTAGCTTTTAATTTTAATCTGTTTTGAACAGGATTAGGTGATACAATAAAATTTTGTACTTCTGAACATACTCTTATTAATTTCCAAGGTCCCCATGGTCCACCAGTTCCAGGCTCTTCATTTTTTGTCCACCATTTACTTTCATAAATATTTTTTTTGTGAACCACCTGAAGCCCTGCTACGTTATATTCTTTAGCTACATCCCATACTGCAATTCCCTCACAGCCTACATTTGTTACTGGTTGTTTGATAGTAATTGTTATTTGTTTACTTGTTATGGCTTGTTTATCATCTGTAACAATTACCTTAATTATATAATCTCCATAACTTTCTGGAATCCATTCTTTATCATTCCCTTTCTCCAAATCTATATTATTTACTGAAAATTGAATTGATTCAATTGTTCCATCTGAGTCTGTAGCATTTACCTTTAAAGCAATAGGTTTAAAAACATCTTGTTCAAATATTTGACCATTCACAGGGGTAACCATTGTTAGTTCTGGTGGTTGATTTCCTTTTTCCTCTTTAACAGTTATAGTTATAATGTCTACTGCAGTAGCTCCTAGATTATCTGTTACCTCTACTTTTATTGTATAAGCTCCATAAGCTGTTGGTATCCAATCAATATTATTTCCTTGAGCTAAATTTGTATTGTTTACTGAAAATTGAATTTTATCAATGGTTCCATCAGAATCAGTTGCATTTGCTGAAAGAGTTATCGCTTCAAAAGATGATTGTATGATAACCTGTTCACTTAAAGGTGATGTTATAGATACTGTTGGTATATTGTTATCAGATTCACATTCTCCTATTTTTTTCCAGTGGTCTGTAGTTCCTGGAATATTTCCTTGACTCCACCATTTATTTTGATAAATAACATGATTATATACAGCTTTCATTCCTGGTTCTCCATAAGTTTTATCTTTCTCCCAAATAGCTATCCCATTACAACCTCCACTACCGTCATCTAATGTTAAAAATAATATAGAATTTGAGTATAAAGACGAAACACCTTCTTTAGATGCTTTTACTTGTACTTCATAAAAAGTATTGGGTGCTAAATTGATTAAAACTTGAGATGCATTTATAGTTGGTAAAACATTCATCCAAGTAATTTTTTCCTTTTTTTTATAGCGAAGCTCGTATTGATTTGCCTCATTATTCCTATTCCAACTTATAGTTGCTTTATTGGTAGTGATAGCTGAAACAATTATCTTTTGAGGTGTTTCTATAGAAATAGTAGAAAACTTTATAATACTCGAATATTCAGACATCTTAGATAAGCTTTCAGCACGTACTTGAATTTCATAACTGGTTCCTTTAATAAGATTATATAACTTAACAGAAGTACCATTAATCACCTCTTCAACCCATTGCCCGTTATTACTTCGGTATTTGATGCGATATCTAGATGCCTTATCAGTTAAATCCCAATTTACTATTGCAGTTTGCGCACCTATTTCAGAAATTGTAATATTAGAAGGAGTACGAACATCTGAATCTCCATATTTCAGTGCTTTGAACGCATTTACTCTTCCTGAACCTAATTGTCTTACATAATCTGGATTAAGATGATCAACGGAATCTGTACTGTTTTCTATAATATACTTGAGTTCTTTTCCAGATAGTTTCCCTGCAAATTTAGACACCACTAAAGCTGCTACACCTGAAACATGTGGACATGCCATAGAAGTTCCATTTGCAAATCCATATCTATTATTAGGTAATGTACTTAATACCCCAGCTGTATGTCCATTAATTTCCTGATCTCCACCAGGTGCAGAAACATCAATTGTATTTCCATAATTTGAATAATGAGCTCTTTCTCCTGAATTAGATAATGACGCTACGGATATTACAAGGTCATATCCTGAAGGATAGCTTGGTCTATATGTATTATCATTACCTGCTGCAAAAACAGCCAAGCCGCCTTTCATTGGACTATCAGATCCACCCGCATTCTTTAAAAAGTAGTCTATAGCTGCCTTAGTAGCTTCTTTTATAGAAGGAGCTTGAGATCCCCAACTATTTTGTGAAATAACCGCTCCATTATCTGCTGCATATACAAAAGCTTCAGCTTCTCCTCCTACTGCATTTCCAAAAATAGTATTAGCCATTAATCGAACACCATCTTTATTCCCTGTTCCTCCTGCAATACCAGAAACTCCTATACCATTATTGGTTTCTGCAGCAACCGTACCCGCTACGTGAGTACCATGCCAAGCAGCAGGAATTGTTCCTGTATTATCAGCAAAATTATACCCATGAACATCATCTACAAACCCATTATTATCATCATCAATGTTATTTCCAGGTATTTCTCCTTCGTTTACCCATAAGTTTCCTTTTAAATCTGGATGGTTTATATCAATCCCTTCGTCTACAATAGCAACTATTACTTGAGAGTTTCCTTTTTCAATTTCCCAGGCTTTTTCTAAATTTATATCCATCCCTAGTACTGCATTTGGCGATTGTCCTGTGTTGTGATAATGCCATTGCTCATTATACCTTGGGTCATTGGGTGAAGTATTGAGGTTACGAACTTTAGATTTATTTGATTTAATCTCTCTTACTATATTTGAGCTACTATTTTCTTTATATCCATCAGTAAAATGAGCTTTGTAAACAGGCTCAGCTATAGTTACAGATGATGTTGACTTATATTGTTTTACAACAGCTTCAACATCTTTATTGGCTTCAATCTCTATTACATACCATAAATGTAATCCATGCGCTCTATGTTTTTTCTCAAACTTTCCAGCAGGTCTAAATAATCTTTTTATACTATGTGCTTTAAATTTTTTATTACAAAAATCTACTTCAGTATCATTTAAAGTAACATATCCTTTATTTGATGCTCTTAATAAGCTTTTATTTTTTAATTTTTTATCTAATTTATTTGTTTGATTATCATTAAATCGGACATGTATTTTATTCATATACTGTCCTTTTTTATTAATTTCTGGGTCTTTTTGACCATAACTATCTCCTAAACCCAATAATAAGATACATAATCCCATTATAAAGGTTTTTGTCACTTTTTTGTTTGAAAAAAACATTTGATTTAAGCTTTATTTTATTGGTTAATTGTTTGCAAAAAACTAGTAAACAGCATTTATAATACTATTCACTAGAAATATTACTTTTATTCTATAAGGATTTTTTGTGTTTGTGTGTATTGCTGAGTCTTTATTTTCAATACATATATCCCTTTTTGTAATGATGATACATCAAAACTCAATGAATTACTCTCAGCTTTTAACACTTCTTCTTTTATCAATTCACCTGCTAACGTAGAAACAGACACTTGAACATTCATTTTTGGTAATATATTAGCTTTTAATTTTAATCTGTTTTGAACAGGATTAGGTGATACCATAAAATTTTGTACTTCTGAACATGCTCTTATTAATTTCCAAGGTCCCCATGGTCCACCAGTTCCAGGCTCTTCATTTTTTGTCCACCATTTACTTTCATAAATATTTTTTTTGTGAACCACCTGAAGCCCTGCTACGTTATATTCTTTAGTTGCATCCCATACTGCAATTCCCTCACAGCCTACATTTGTTACTGGCTGTTTAATAGTAATTGTTATTTGTTTACTTGTTATGGCTTGTTTATCATCTGTAACAATTACCTTAATTATATAATCTCCATAACTTTCTGGAATCCATTCTTTATCATTCCCTTTCTCCAAGTCTACATTATTGACTGAAAATTGAATTGATTCAATTGTTCCATCTGAGTCTGTAGCATTTACCTTTAAAACAATAGGTTTAAAAACATCTTGTTCAAATATTTGACCATTTACAGGCGTAACCATTGTTAGTTCTGGTGGTTGATTTCCTTTTTCCTCTTTAATAGTTACTGTTATAATATCTACCGCAGTGGCACCTTGATTATCTGTAACCTCTACTTTTATTGTATAAGCTCCATAAGCTGTTGGTATCCAATCAATATTATTCCCTTGAGTTAAATTTGTATTGTTTACTGAAAATTGAATTTTATCAATGGTTCCATCAGAATCAGTTGCATTTGCTGAAAGAGTTATCGCTTCAAAAGATGATTGTATGATAACCTGTTGATTTGATAGGGATATTATAGATACTTTTGGTGTATTATTTCCTGAGCCAGAACAAGCTTCTAATTTTTTCCAAGCACTACTTACACCTGGTTCTTGGTTTTGTGTCCAATGTTTATTTTCATAGATGAAACCTTTATGAGAAACAATACTTCCTTCAGTCCAAAAGTCTGTTCCTGGATATGTTGTATTTGGATCCCAAGGATCAAAATCGCTACATACAGGAGTTCCCGTAAAAAACACTAACTCATCAGAATACTCTGAATATGTATTTCCATAAATACTTCTTACCCTAATTTGGTATTCTGTTTGTTCAGTAAGACCGTTAAGTTTGGCTCTATTCTTACTTCGTGGAATAAATATTATCCAATTTGCATCAGTACTTTTTTTATAACTTACCTCATAAGCTGTTGCATCATCAACCTCATCCCATTTAAGTCCCGCACTTTTCAGTCTCCTTGCAAAAGGACTAACATTATTAGGTGGTAATGGATTATTATTACTTGTCCAAAATACTTTTCTTTCTGAAAAAACTGACGTTCCAAAATTCCCTTTTGCCCTAACTTGTACTTGGTATTCTGTAGTTTTTTTTAAATTGTTAATCACTGTAGAATTTGTATTAACCAATATAGATTTCCAATTCAACTCTCCAATTGCCTTATAGCGTAACTCATAACTATTAGCTTCAATAACAGAACTCCAATCTATTTTTATACTGGTTTCAGTTTTAGTATCTGATGCCACATTTATAGGTATGTTATTTACATCTGCCAATAATGAAGCATATGCTTCTAATCTACCTGCACCTAATTTCCCTTCAAAACCTGAGTTAAGATTGTCTATTTGTTTTGACGTTCCTTGCAACAAAGCCTTTACCTGATTTGGCGTAATTCTGCCATAATTTTTAGACACAATTAAAGCCGCCACTCCCGCAACATGAGGAGTTGCCATTGAGGTACCAGAGTTATAACCATATTTTCCACCTGGTAAAGTACTCAGAATCTTAGAGCCCGGCGCAGCTATTTCAACCCAAGAACCATAAGTAGAAAAACTAGATTTTTTATCTTTATTATCAGTTGAAGCTACGTGAAATACTGGTTCATAAGCATCAGGAAAAGAATCACTATATTCATTATTATCATTTCCTGCAGCGAAAATTACTAATCCTCCATTCATTGCTTTTTCTTTTCCTCCAGCATTAGCAATAAAATAGTCTATGCCTGCTTTTGTAGCTGTTACTTTATCTTGGCTAGAATCTACATGTAATCCCCAGCTATTATTAGAAATAACTGCTCCATTATCTGCTGCATAAACATAAGATTCTTCCAAACCTCCAATACCCCAACTTAAAATAGCACAAGACATAATACGTACACCATCACCTTTTCCTGTTCCTCCTGCTACTCCAGCTACTCCAATTCCATTATTAGTATCTGCTGCAATTGTTCCAGCTACATGCGTACCATGATCTTCTCCTTTTAACTCACCTCTATCCCAAACAAAATTATAACCATGAATATCATCTACATAACCATTATTATCATCATCAATTTCATTTCCTGGAATTTCACCTTCATTTACCCACATATTTCTTTTTAAATCAGGATGTGAAGACTCTACTTCTTCATCCATAACTGCAACGATTACTCTAGAATCTCCTTTTTCTATTTTCCAGGTTTCTTCTAAATTTATATCACTTCCAATAGTACCTCCTTCTTGCCCTGTATTTTTATAGTGCCATTGTTTATCAAAATCAGGATCATTTGGTATTCCCGTAAAATTATTGTTGATTTTATTGTGCTTATTTAATGGTTTTATAGGTACTTCTTGAAAAGTGTTGTTATTTCTATTTTTATCTACTTTATAACGAGCATGAGCTACTTCAATTCCTTTATCTCTTTTATATAATTCAATTGCTTTGTCTACGCTTTCATGGTTATTATAAGTAATTTCATACCAAAGATGCAATCCAAATTTTTTATGTTTGGCCTCATGTTTTCCTGCTGGCCTAAAGACTCTTTTCATTGAAAATACTTTCAGTTCTTTATTTTTTGCGTCTAAGCTTTTTGAACCAGTAGTTACATATCCTATTTTTTTTGACGCTGTTAAAACTCTATTTTGATTTGTTTTTATGAGCTGTTTTCGTAATTGCTTTTCCTGGAAAGGCTTAAACTTTACAATAACAACTCCTTTTTGTTGATTCTTATTATTAAATTGTTGTTTCTGAGCTACTACAGTTCCCATAACACAAAAAATTATGGATGTAAGCACTTGTTTTAGTTGATTTTTCATTGGTTTGATTTTTAAGGTTATTCATCTAACTTATAACACCTCATTTAATTAGACATCCCTAAATTTGAACTGAGTTTTAAAGTTTATTCTAGGATTATTTTTTTACTGACTACCTGCTTACCAATAGTTATCTCTAGTAAGTAAACTCCCTTAGGAAACCTTGAAATATCATATATTAATTCTCCTTTTTCTAGATTCTTATCTAAGCCAAGATTGTACTTACCTGTTAAGCTGCTTATCTTTATTCCTGAAGGTTGTTTTAAACCACTTTCTAAATGTAATTTCAATACTCCTTGTGTTGGATTTGGAGCTATTGTTATAAGGTTGTTTATTGTTGCCAAATCAATACATGCCCCTATGAGTTTCCATGGTCCCCAAGGTCCACCAGCTCCAGGTTCTTCGTTTTTAGTCCACCATTTATTTTCATAAACGCTTCCTTTATAAGCTACTTGGGTTCCTTTTACTTTATATTCAGTATTTGCTTCCCAAGCCTGAATGCTATTGCAACCTCCTCCACCTCCAGTAGTTTTCTCTTTAATTGTTACCTTTACTACATCAGATGCCTTAGCTCCTTTGTCGTCTCTTACTTCTACTTTTATTGTATAATTTTTAAAAGAAGCTGGCAACCAAGAAATATTATTCCCCGAAGATAAATTCACTCCATCTACTGAAAACTGAATACTTGCTATAGTTCCATCTGAATCTGTTGCATTTGCTGAAAGCGTTATTGAAGAAAGTGTTTCTTGTTCAATTACTTGTCCAGTACTTAAACTTGTAATAGTTACCTGTGGAACTTCATTATTTACTTTTTGTTTTACAGTAATTGTTATTTCATCTGTAGCTTTGGCTCCCTTATTATCTATTACTTCAACTTTTATTGTATAACTTTTAAAAGAAGCAGGTAACCAAGAAATATCATTCCCCATAGATAAATTAGTTCCATCTACTGAAAACTGAATTGATTCAATTGTTCCATCTGAATCTGTTGCATTTGCTGAAAGCATTATTGAAGAAAGTGTTTCTTGTTCGACTACTTGTCTATTACTTAAACTTGTAATAGTTACCTGTGGAACTTCATTATCTACTTTTTCCTTTACAATAATTATTACTTCATCTGTAGCTTTAGCTCCTTTATCATCTGTCACTTCTACTTTTATCGTATAACTTCCAAAAGCGCTTGGCAACCAAGAAATATTATTCCCCGAAGATAAATTCGCTCCATCTACTGAAAACTGAATACTTGCTATAGTTCCATCTGAATCTGTTGCATTTGCTGAAAGCGTTATTGAAGAAAGTGTTTCTTGTTCGACTACTTGTCCATTACTTAAACTTGTAATAGTTACCTGTGGAGCTTCGTTATCATTATCCTTTGGGCAGTTTCCTTGGAACCTCCAAGTGCTATTTTTACCAGGTACATCATTTGGTCCTGCCCACCATGCATTGGCATAAATTTTACCATTGTAAGCTACTTTAGTTCCGTTAACTCCATAACCTTTAGGCTGCCATGGCTCAATTTCACCACACTTAGTATACAGTGTTGTAAATGACTGTACCGGAGTATAATCTGATTCAACACCTCCACTTTTAGCTTTTATTTGTAACTCATATTTAGTTTTTGGAAATAATGCTACTAAGCTTTTTGTATTCCCTAAATTTATTTGCTTTTCTTCCCATTTACTATTGCCAACTACTCTGTATCTTAATAGATATGTTAGTACATGCTTGGGCCTTTCCCATGATAAATCTGCTGTTAATTCTTTAATATTTGAAATCGTAAAATTTGAAGGCACTGCCAATGATGAGACTTTTGTTATAAAAGTAGAAGTGCCTGAATATGGTGAATATCCAGCACTATTTTTAGCTCTCACCTTGACATCATACCATTCTCCTTCTTCTAAATTATTAATTTTAAAGCTCAAACCATTTGTTATGCTTGTTACCCAACTTGTAGCTGATACTTTTTTATAAGCTACTTCAAATTCATTATCTGAATTTAATGTTCCCCAAGTGATAGTAGTACTATTTGTTGTTGTATTATTAGCTCTAACAAGTATGGGTATATGCATATTTTCTGCTACTCGCAAGGCTTCATAAGCATTTACTCTCCCTACTCCTAACTTTCCTTCAACTCCTGAATTCTTATAATCTATAAATTCTGTAGTTCCTTCTATGATTTTTCTTACTTGTTGAGGCGTAATACTTCCGTAATTATTAGATACCAATAAAGCCGCTATTCCAGACACATGGGGTGCTGCCATAGATGTACCTGAAAATTCTCTATATTCATTGTTATTTACAGAACTCCAAACTCCATCTCTAGTAAATTGCCATTCTCCGTCAATAAAGCCGCCTGCTCCTCCTGGAGCTGAAACACCTGCCCAGTTTCCATAGTTTGAATAATTTCCCCTTTCATCATTTTCATCTGTGGCACACACTGCTATAACTGGAGCATATGTGGCATGATTGGTTCTCACTTCACCATGATCATTTCCCATCGAGAAAATAACTACGCCTCCATTCATTGCTTTGTCTACACCTCCTGCATTAGCTATAAAGTAATCAATAGCATCTCTTTCTGCTGAAGCTGAACTTGTTCCTACACTATTCCAACTATTTTGTGAGATTACTGCTCCATTATCTGCGGCATATACATAACCTTCTGCAAATCCTCCTGAACCTCTTTTCCCAAATACTCCTACAGACATTATACGTACACCATCATTATTTCCTGTTCCTCCTGCAATTCCTGCTACTCCAATTCCATTATTAGTTTCTGCTGAAATGGTTCCTGCCACATGATTTCCATGTCTATCATTGCCATCAAGAGTTCCTGAATTTTTAAAAAAATCATACCCATGTATATCATCTACAAAACCATTATTATCATCATCAATATTATTTCCTGGGATTTCTCCACTATTTACCCACATATTTCCTTTTAAATCTTCATGATTTGGATCCACACTATGATCTGTAACAGCCACTATTACCCTAGAATCACCTTTTTGAATATTCCAAGCTCGCTCTAAATCAATATCTACACTTGGTGTTCCATTACTTTGTCCTGTATTGTGATAATGCCATTGTTTAGCATAAAGTGGATCATTAGGAAAACTGTTAGCTTTTAATTTTTTTTCTTTTCTTGTTATTCGTTTCCTTTTTTCTTTTAAAGCTGTTATACTTGGTGATTTTATTTTTTCAATAGGGTTTACTAATTCTACTTCTGTTATTTTTTTATATGAGTTAATCACAGATTTCAAACTCATTTTAGTATCAAATTTTAATTCATACCATAAATGTAATCCTGCTTTTACATGTTTATCTTCAAACTTTCCAGCAGGTCTAAAAACCCTTTTCATAGCATGTACTTTGAACTGCTTATTCTGTTCATCTACTTTTTTTAAACCTGTTTCTATAAAACCTCTTTTTAAAGTTCTTTTTAATTCTCCACTTTTACTTGCTCTATTTAAAAGCATTTTTTGAAGTGAACTTGTTTGGTTCTTTTTAAATTTAAGTTGAATAACTCCTTGGTGGTATTCTTGAGCCATTAAAGCACTAGGGATCATTCCGGCTACTAAAATTATAGCCAGAAACATTAATATTTTTAACTGTTTCATTTTGAAGAGGTTTTAGAGTTTACTTGTTTAGTTTTGTTTTTAGTTGATTATTATTTTTTTAGTAGTTACTTTATTCGAGCTAATTATCTTGAGTAAATAGACTCCTTTAGGAGCTCCAGACAAATTATAATTTAATTGTTTTTTACCTTTAACCTGTCTATTATTATTCTCTAACACTTTTTTATAACTTCCTGATACTTCTTGAAGAGTAATCTTAGAAAAACTGCTAGAATCAATAGTTATATTGACAATGTTTTGTGCTGGATTTGGATAAACAAGTATTTCTGAAAATGATGAGCAAGAACTTATCAAGTTCCATGGTCCCCAAGGTCCGCCAGTTCCAGGTTCTTCATTTTTAGTCCACCATTTACTTTCGTAAATATTTCCTTTGTGAGCTACTTGAATTCCTTTTACTTTATATTCAGTATTTGCATCCCAAATCTGAATATTATTACAGCCTCCTCCTGTCGTTTTTTCTTTAATTGTTACATTTATTTCATCAGATGCCTTAGCTCCTTTATCATCAATTACTTCAACTTTTATTGTATAGCTTTTAAAAAAAGCAGGCAACCAAGAAATAGTATTCCCAGAAGATAAATTGGTTCCATCTACTGAGAACTGAATACTTGCTATAGTTCCATCTGAGTCTCTTGCATTTGCTGAAAGTGTTATTGAAGAAAGTGTTTCTTGTTCAATTACTTGTCCGTTACTTAAACTTGTAATAGTTACCTGTGGAACTTCATTATTTACTTTTTGTTTTACATTAATTGTTATTTCATCTGTAGCTTTGGCTCCCTTATTATCTATTACTTCAACTCTTATCGTATAACTTCCAAAAGTATTTGGTAACCAGGAAATATTATTACCTTGAGGTAAATTCATTCCATTTACTGAAAACTGAACACTTGCTATAGTTCCATCTGAGTCTGTTGCATTTCCTGAAAGCACTATAGAGGAAAGTGTTTCTTGTTCAACTACTTGTCCATTACTTAAACTTGTAATAGTTACCTGTGGAGCTTCATTAGCTATTTTTTCTTTTACAGTAATTATTACTTCATCAGTTGCTTTAGCTCCTTTATCATCAATTGCTTCAACTTTTATTGTATAGCTTCCAAAAGTGCTTGGTAACCAAGAAATATCATTCCCTGTAGATAAATTAGTTTCATCTACTGAAAACTGAATACTTGCTATAGTTCCATCTGAATCTACTGCATTTGCTGAAAGCGTTATTGAAGAAAGTGTTTCTTGCTCTATTACTTGTCCATCACTTAAACTTGTAATAGTTACCTGTGGAGCTTCATTAGCTATTTTTTCTTTTACAGTAATTATTACTTCATCAGTTGCTTTAGCTCCTTTATCATCAACTGCTTCAACTTTTATTGTATAGCTTCCAAAAGCATTTGGTAACCAGGAAATATCATTCCCTTGAGATAAATTCGTTCCATTTACTGAAAACTGAACACTTGCTATAGTTCCATCTGAATCTGAAGCATTTGCTGAAAGTATTATTGAAGAAAGCGTCTCTTGTTCTATTATTTGTTCATTAGTTGGACTTGTTATTACTACAGTAGGGGAAATATTACCTCCTCCTTGTATACAAATTCCTTGTTTAGACCATGCCCTATTATTTTCTGGAATTTTTCCTGCTTCTGAATACCAATTTGCTTTGTAAATAGTTCCATCATATACTACTACATCACCTCCATTATAAGCTTTTGTGCTTACCCAGAATGGATTCCCATTACAGTCCATTGCCTGTGTAGTAAAACTTACTATCGATGAGTATTCCGAAATCAAAGTATCTTTTTTCCCTCTAATTCTTACCATATACTCCGTAGTTCCCATTAAGTTTTTTAACAATGCTTTTCTTCCATCTACCTCCTGAATATTTATCGTATTCCATGTCGAAGCAACTATAGATTTGTAATCTACATCATACTCTTCGGCTCCTAACGATTTATCCCAACTTACTTCAGCTCTTGCTCCTGTTACATTTGAAAGCGTAATAGAAGAAGGTGGTAAAATGACATCTATGGTAGTTGAGAAAATAACCGACGATGAATAATAAGAAGTTTCCGAAGAATTTTTAGACCACACTTGCACCTCATAAGTTGTTCCTTTTTCTAAACCTTCTAATGTATATTTGGTGCTTGTTATTAATGTAGTTTCTTGCCATTGAGAAGTTTCTAAAGTTTTATATCTTATTCCATATTGTGTGGCTCCTGAAACTTGATTCCATGATAATTTTACATTATTCAATCCTTCATTACTTACTGTTACACTTTCTGGTATTCCTAAACCTTTACTTGCCCTTAATGAACGAACTGCATTTAATCTTCCAACTCCTAACTTACCTTCATAACCTTTATTCAAATGATCTATAGGATCTACTCCCTGAATCAAGGCCTTTTTAACTTGCTCAGGTGTAATATTTCCATAATTATAAGAAACTATTAATGCTGCTACTCCTGACACATGAGGAGTTGCCATAGAAGTACCCCAAGAAAACCCATAACGATTGTTGTATACAGTACTTAAAATAGTACTCTTATCTTTTCCTATAGTTGATTCTCCACCTGGCGCAGCAATATTTGTCCAATTTCCATAATTTGAGAAGTTCGATTTTTTATCTTTATTATCTGTAGCAGCTACAGAAAACACTTTTTCATAAGCTCCAGGATATGCTGGCGAAGTTAAATTGTTATTCCCTGCTGAAAAAAACAATATCCCTCCGTTCATGGCTTGATTTGCTCCTCCTGCTTCTGCTATAAAATAATCAATTGCTGCCTTTCTTGACGGTTCAAATCTACCTCCAGAATTCCAACTATTTTGTGAGATTACTGCTCCATTATCTGCCGCATACACAAATGCATCATCTATAGCTCCTCTTCCATCACCATGAATAATATTTGTCATAATACGTACTCCATCATTGTTTCCTGTTCCTCCAGCAATACCAGATACACCAATACCATTATTAGTTTCTGCTGCTATGGTTCCAGCAATATGAGTTCCATGATTGTTATTTACTATAATAGTACCTGTGTTAGCTACAAAATCATATCCATAAATATCATCTACATACCCGTTGTTATCATCATCAATGTTATTTCCTGGAATTTCTCCACTATTTACCCACATATTTCCATCTAAGTCTGGATGCGTGGGATCTACTCCGTAATCCATAATAGATACTATTACTCGATCATCTCCTGTTTCTAATTCCCAAGCTTCTTTTAGCTTTATATCACTTCCTCCAATTCCATCTTCCTGTCCCGTATTATGGTAATGCCATTGTTCATGAAATCTAGGATCATTGGGAAATGTTGCTCTTTTGTTTATTTTATTATTACTAGCTTTTCCCTTTAATATATTATTATTCGTTTCTATTCTTTGAGTTTTATTCCTTTCATGCGCTATTTCTATTTCGCTATTATTTTTATATAGAGAAATTGCCTCATTAATATCAATATTTTTATCAAATTCAATTTCATACCAAAGATGTAAACCATGTTTTCTATGTTTTTTTTCATGCTTTCCAGCATATCTAAAAACTCTTTTTATAGATGTAGCTTTCACCTTTTTATTACAAAAATCCACATCTTGAATTCCAAATTTTGCATGTCCTTCTTTTTTTGAAGAAAGTATAATGTTTCTAGATGATAGATTTTCTTGTTGTTCTCTCTCTAATTTGTTGAGTTGATTTTTTGTAAGCTTAACGACTATTATGCCTTTTTCTTGACCTTTAGCATTGTATTTTTGTTGTGCATTTATCCCTATAGTTAATAGAACAAATAGAAAATTGATTACTTTCCGTATCATTATAATTTGGTTTTAGTTAGTTGATCTATATGTAAAATGTAATCTCAATGCATTTGCACTGAAATTTGTTTGGGAGCAAGTAAAAAACATAAATACTTTTATGTTAAAACATTTTAAAAACAACCCCGTAGTTTTTTATTACTTTTAAAATGCTTTGAAGTTATTCTTATAATAACCTATTTAAATTTTTATCAATAATTACTCTTTTCAAAAAAAAATAGGCAGATAACACATATTGACAGACTAACAACATCTTTTTATAGACGCTAGTTTTTAACTCAAACATACCCTATAATCCCTATAGTTTAAAAGGTTAAAAACTCAGGTTATTAATTATTTATATTTTACTTTCAAAGGATATATCAAGTATATTTTTATTTCAGGAACATTAATAAAAAATGCGAACTTACATTAAGCTCGCATTACTTTTTCTTGCTATTTTTATGTCAACTATTATCCTTCTCCTTCTTCTACATTAGTTTTTATATACTCTATATCTCTGGTATTTTTTTGCACTGATATTGCTGCAAATACACTTAATGTAAACGACATTCCGTAAAACCCTTTTTCACTTAATAATAAATCTGCATTCCATAATCCAACTATTAATAATACTATTGATGTTACTGTAGTAAACCAACTCATTCCGTAATAAATTTCTGTAACTTGAACACCTTCTAGTTTGTCTCTTACTGATTTCTGAACAGAAATTACTGAAAACAAAGCAAATAATAGTACTGTAAAATAATACCCTTTCTCATTTAACTCCATTTCTGCATTCCATAATCCAACACAATATGCCGTGATTCCTATTAATAAAACAGCCCAAGATGCTCCTATAAATGCAGACGTTGGTTTTTGATCAAATACTTTTACTTCTTTCTTTTTTATTCTTTTTGATTTTTCTTCTTGCTTACTTATTTCTGCTTGATTATTCATAATTCTTATTTTTAAATTACGTTACAAAAGTGTAGGTTTTTACTTACCTCTTAAAAACTAAATCCAAAAAAAACTAACGATATAATTTACCTTTATTTTAAAAAAAACACTAATTTCACTAACAAAAAACAAAAATAACCTAACGATTAAATGAAAGAATTACATGCTATTATTTCTTCTTTATCTACTGAAGAACAACAACAATTCATCTATTTTTTAGAAAAGAGAAATAAACGAAAGCATGCTAAAAACATTGATTTATTTAAACTTGCTTTAAAAGGAGAAACCGATACTCACTTTATTTGCAATCATTTATATGGCAAACTTAATAAAGCTGCTTTTTATGTATTGAAACAACGGTTATATGAATCATTAATAGATTTTGTTGCTTCGTATAAATTACAAGGAGAAAATTCTATTGACATGCAAATTGTAAAATACCTTCTTGCAGCAAGAGATTTTTTACTACACAAAAATTATAAAATTGCCTACAAAGTACTAGACAAAGCTGAAAAGTTAGCTATAGAATATCAATTATTTACTATTCTTAGTGAAATATACCATACAAAAATACAGTATGCTTATGCCTTACCTTCTATCAATTTAAAAGAAGTTATTTCCGCTTTTAAAGCCAATCAGAAAAATCACTTTTTAGAAGAAGAACTCAATATTGTATATGCTAAAATAAAGCATACTTTAAAGAATATTCAACAATCAAAAACTTCCATTACTATTGATTTTAATGAAATTATAAATACTATTTTTACTGAGCACGACATTAATATAGATAATGCTTTATCTTTTAAGTCGCTCTATCAATTAGTTTCTATTTTTAACATCTCTGCTTTTGTAAGCAAAAATTACTTGACTTTTGAATCTTTTTTAATTGAAACATACAAAATACTTAAAAATAAAAAGGAGAAAGACAAACAGTTATTTTATCATATTCGTGTATTATTTTTAATTGCCAATACTTTATTTCGAAATAAAAAATTTAAAGAATCTACTGCGTATTTACAACTTATGTACTCATACATGGAAACTGGGAAAAAGAAATATTATTCCAACTTTAAATTACCCTATAACTTATTATTGGCTTTAAACTTGAATTACACCAATCAACAACAGGAGGCTATTAGCCTTTTAGAACGTAATATTGAAAAAAAACATTCAGATATTAAAACTTTATTAGATGCCCAATTAAGTTTAATTATGTTCTACTTTCAAGCTAACGAACTAAAAAAAGCTAAACAATTACATACTTCTTTTTATCATTCAGATAATTGGTATATTGAAAAAAATGGTATTGAATGGACTATTAAAAAGAACTTAATTGAAATTTTATTACAACTTGAACTTCAAAACATTGACTTATTTGAGTCAAGATTATTAAGTTTTAAACGAAAATATTACGAATATTTACAAAGTATAAAAGAAACTAGAGTAATTACCTACTTGAGCTTGGTAGAACTATATTATAAAAACCCTCAAATAGTTACCTCTAAATATTTTTATAAAAAAGTAGAAAACTCTTTTGATTTTATTGGTGCAAAACAAGAAGATATTTTTGTAATGAGTTTTTATGCTTGGTTAAAAGGCAAAATGATTCAAAAACCAATTTTTAAAGTTACGTTGGATTTAATTAAAGAAGCACAAAATAATTTTTAAATACAACGGAAAATTGTAAATCCGTTGTATTTAAATCTATTCTTATAATTTAGCCAATAATTTCTCCGCTACTAATTCTGAGGATGCAGGATTTTGCCCTGTAATTAAATGTCCGTCTTCTATTGCATACGGGTGCCAATCTGCTTCTTTACTGTAAACTCCACCATTTTCTTGTAACATATCTTCTACTAAAAAGGGCACTATTTCTGTTAATTGTACTGCTTCTTCTTCGGTATTTGAAAAGCCAGTAACTTTTTTATTCTTTACTAAAGAAGCGTCTTTATATTTTGTGTGCTTGAAAACCGCGGGGGCATGACATACTGCCGCCACTGGTTTATTATTTGAATAAAAGGCCTCAATTAAAGCTATTGAATTTTTATCTTCCGCTAAATCCCATAAAGGACCATGACCTCCTGGATAGAAAATAGCATCATAATCAACTTCTTTTATTTCCTGTAAAGGAATTGTTTTTGCCAAAACATCTTGCGTTTCTTTATCTTCATTGAATCGGATGGTAGCTGGTGTTTGGAAATCAGTCTCATTACTTTTTGGATCAATTGGTGGTTGTCCTCCTTTTGGTGAAGCCAAAGTTACCTCAACACCATTATCTTTTAATAAATAATAAGGCGCTGCAAATTCTTCTATCCAAAATCCTGTTTTGTATCCTGTTTCTCCTAAATCTTCGTGACTGGTTAGTACAAATATTACTTTTTTCATCGGTTAACTGTTTTAAAAAATCAGACAATATCTCTGACTTTATTTACCACAAAATTACCAGATGATTCGCACTTAAAAATTGATGTATGGTAATTAATATTACTTCTATTCTAGTTTTTTCTCTGCAATTTGTTTTATTTCATCAGATAGTATTATATGTTGCTTAGGTAGGTATTTTACTATATTCTGCATAGATTTAGCTATAGTTTCAGCCTTAATACTTCTATATTTTCTTAAACTTCCTATTAAAAATGGGTTGATTAAAGTTGCGAAGAAATTTCCCATATCTTCTCCCAATCTAAACTCAGTTCGTTTACCTTTTATTAAGGAAGGACGCAGTATATATGTATTTTCTATTTGCTGCTTTAAAACTGCCTTTTCCATTTCTCCTTTCGTTTTATTATAAAAAATAGTACTCTTGCTATTAGCTCCCATAGCTGAAATTACCACAAAAGTTTTAATCCCGTTTTCTTTTGCTAAAATAGCTGCCTTTTTAGGAATTCCATAATCAATGGTTTTATACGTTTCTTTATCTTTTGTTTTTTTGGCTGTGGTACCAATACAACAAAAAACCTCATCAGCTGTAAAATCTTTTTTAAAGGTTTGAAGGTTTATAATATCTCCAATAAATTCTTTTAGTTTGGATGATTGTATTCCTGTAGTTCTTCGTCCAAATACTTTTATTAGTTTATAACTATCATCTTTCAATAGTTTTTCTAACAGTAAACCTCCTGTTAAACCTGTAGCTCCTATAATAATAGCAGTTTTCATATACTTATATTAATTACTTATCTTTCGCTATTTCTTTACGGATTCTACTTAAACTTTCTGTAGTTATTCCTAAGTAAGAGGCAATGTGATAATTTTTTACGTGTTTCTCTATATTGGGATACGTTTTTGTAAAACTTAAATAGCGTTCTTTTGCCGTTTGTGATAAATTAGCTAAAATTCGTTTTTCAAACCTTACAATAGATTTTTCTATTTTCTTTCTAAAAAAGCTTTCTATTTGCGGATAATTAGCATATATATTTTCAATATCTTTTTTAGCTATTTTTAATAATGTGGCTTCCTCAATACACTCAATAGTTAATACCGATTTCTCTTTTGAAAAATAGCCTATATAATCACTAATCCACCAATCAGAAATTGCAAATTGAATGGTATGCTCTTTTCCTTTATCATCAATAAAAAAAGCCCTCAAACATCCTTTTATTACGTAATACTGATGTTGAACTTGTTCACCACTTCTCAATATAGTAGCTCCTTTTTTATAATTAACTTCTAAAAAACTTTCTTGTATATCAGAAAGAGTTTCTTCTGTTAAAGGTAATTCTTTAAAAATTGAAACAATTGTATTTTTCATTTAGAGCAAACTTTCTAAATAATGTTCCTCTATGGCAAAAGATTTTTTTACCTCTTGAATTTTTTCTTCAATCTTATTAGCATCTACTTTTTTAGATGATTTTGAACCAATCAACATCACATTTTTACGGGTATGTTCATTACTAATAAACTCGAAAACTTTGGTATTATAATTGTTTTTTTCAAGAATTAACGCTCTAATGGTATCTGTTACCATTTCAAATTGACGCTCTTTAAATATTCCATATTTTAAAATAGGACTTTCTTGTTCTTTTCCTTTTACTTGCTGACGAATTTGTTTGTGACAACAAGGCGCACAAATAATTAATTCCGCATTGGCCACTAAACCTTTATAAATAGCATCATCAGTAGCCGTATCACAAGCATGTAAGGCTATCAAAATATCTATTTTATCGTTCGCATATTCTTGAATTGGTTTTGCTACAAATTGTAAATCTGTAAATTCACATTTTTTTGCAATGTCATTACAATAATTTACTAAGCTTTCACGTAATTCTATCCCAGTTACAGTAACTTTATATTCTTTTTTATTTACCAGATAATCATATAAAGCAAAAGTAAGATATCCTTTACCTGACCCCATATCTACAATATTTACATGTTTTGGGAGCTTTACTGTTTTTAATTGCGCTTCTATTATTTCAAGATACTTATTTATCTGTCTGTATTTATCTGCCATTTTAGGAATAACCTTATCTTGTTTATCCGTGATTCCTAAATAGTACAGATACTTACTATTTTCTACTCTTTTTATCTTTTGTTTATCGTGTGCTTCTGGTAGTTTATTTTTAAAACTTGGGTTGGTTGTTTTATAACTAACTTTTTTCTTTTTAGAAATAAATGTCAAAAAATCATTCTCTAAAGTAAATAATGTAGCTGCTCTAAAGTTTTCACTTAATAGATTTTCAATTTGCTCTAAACTTTCTATAAACGAGAAGTTTTTAGCCTGATCGTTAGTTGTATACCTGTATAAAAACTGAAAACATTTTTCTCCTTTTAATGTTATTTGGCGTACATATACATTGGCTAACTCCTCACTTTTGCGTACTGGTTTACTCAATGTTAGTTTTACAAAGTTATCTGCTTCTATACTTTTTTCAAATTCTTTAAAAAGTGATTCTAATGCTTCTTTCATTCTGCAAAAATAGTGAATCTAACTAGTTACCTATAGCTTTTATAAGTTGTATCACTGTTTTTTAAATTTAAAGCTTTCAAATTATATTATCATCAACTTGTTAATGATTCTTAAACTTTATTCTTTTTTAATTTTTTGAAGAACTAGCTTGTCTGATTTTAATGCTACTATTTTATAAACTTTCCCTTTATGATCTATAGGTTTATTTGTTGTTATAATCCATTCTTTTGTATTTAAAGCCCATTTTCCTTTATAATTATGTGTTCTCAACTTAGTATCATTTCCACAAGGTGCTGAATATCTATTATGAAATTCTCCATTTTTTAGTAGCTCAATACTTGATCCATATTCGTGTTCTTTTGTTGTTCTCTTTTCAAAAATCAAGTTATTATTTCCTTGAATATTTTTTGAATACCACTGTCCTATTAAATGATCTGAATTAAACTTCGTTGATTTGCTTTGTCCATAAACTACCTGTTGGCTTATTATTATAGCTATTATCAATAAAACTGTGTTTTTCATAAATACTATTTTTGTTTACTTTAATTACGACTAGATTATAACTAGAGTTGTTACAAATTATAATTCTTTTTTCATTTTCTAAAACTTTTTAGGAAAGCCTAATTTTGTTATAAAATCTTCGAAAACATCTATAAAACTATTCCCTATCATTGTAGAAAAGCAACTACTTATCCAAACAATTTCAGAACTAGAAAAGATGTAATCAAATTCGGTCATACCTAATGACACCTCTATTTCTTCTTCCCACCCAAAATCTCCTCCTCGAATTGTTGCCTTTTTTTTATCATAATCCCCAATAAAGAAAAACTGTTCTCTATGCTCATTTTCATAATACCCTAAATACTTACCTTTTTTATCGATTTCAGGTATTCTCCCACTACTTTTTATATGATTATTCTCTATAGTAAAAATATCTTCTCTCATTTCATTAATAAACTCTTGATAGTGTTTTCTTACCATAGTAACTAGACTATTAATATCTATAATTGATAAGTTTTTATTATGAAAATACCCTTTAATTTTTTCTTTAGCGTTATTAGTAATATCATTATTAGTTATAAGCCATACTGTATCTAAAGAAATCTCTTTTTGCCCATTAAAAATCATTTTAGGCAAACGAAAAGATTCATTTATTTGACGTTCAATATTATCAATATTTGATTGCCTTATTTTTTTTATTTTGACAACTATACCTACATAAGTTTCTTTTAATAAAATTTCATCCTCTAAAACCAAAATAAAATCTGCTCCATATTCTCTATTTCCATGTGTATACTCAACATGTTTAACTCTAGGAATCTGTCTAAGAAAATTTTTTAAGAAAGGGTGAAAATCATTTACTTCATGAGTGTAAGACTCTATTTTTTCTTTTATCTTCTCAAATGTCATATTAATCTATAATCATACGATTTTAATATAAGGTTGTATCAATATCTATTACCTCTATTGTCTATATACAAAACTAACAGATTTTTAATGAATTTAAAACTATTAAAAACTTCTAAATTTCAAAGAATTAAAACAAAAAAATCGATAACAAGAGATATTCTCGTTATCGATTTTAAGGTAAAAACTGATATTAAATTATACGCCTGGTAATAATACAGTATCAATTACATGTATTACACCATTGGTACCTTGTACATCAGTAGCCGAAATTGTTACGGTTTGTCCGCTTGAAGATTTTAATTTAGCTCCACTAGATAAATCTACCGTTACTTTACCACTACCTAGCATGGTGATTTCTTGCTCATCTTTTAACTGATCAGACTGTACATTTGCTGCATTTACTACATGGTATTTTAATACGGCGTCTAGCGTAGCGATTGGAATATCCCCTAACGAATTCCAATCGGCATTACTATCAAGAAGGGCTTTAAAAGCGTCATTAGTTGGCGCAAAAACGGTGAAAGGTCCATCTCCTTTTAATACGGAAACAAAATCAGTTGTATGTCTAGAGTCTGTTAATGCGGCTACTAATGATGTAAAACCAGCATTATTTAATGCTAATGTAACTACATTAGGCGATAGCATTACTTTATCAATAATATGAACTATACCATTGGTAGCTTCTACATCTACTTTTACTGGTTTAGAAGATCCATTAAACATAACACCTCCAGTAGTAGCAACTTGTAATGATAAATTTTCATCATTAGGTCCTACAGCTAGAGTATTTACATAACTATCTGATAATTCAGTAGATTTTACTTTAGAACCAAGTACATGAAATTTTAAAACATTTTTTAATACATCAGCAGGAATGTCATCTAAAGTTTTCCAATCCGCATTAGAATCTAATAATTCTTGAAATGCAGCATTGGTAGGTGCAAAAACAGTAAAAGGACCGCTTCCTTTTAATACATCAACTAATCCTGCTTTTTGAACTGCTGCAACTAAGGTGCTTAAATCTGAAGTGGCAATTGCTAAATCAATAATATCCTTAGGTGGATCTATTACTGGCGTATCATCATCATCTGAACATGAAATGAACAAAGGTGCGATTAAGAACATGCTAACGGCTAAAAGAGTTTGAATTTTTTGGGTAAACATTGTTAATAGTTTTTTGAGTTACTGCCTACTCTTTATTTTTAGTCTTTTTTCGGCTAACTTAGACTTTTGTTTATTATTTTAAAACAACTGTTAAACAAAGTAAAACAAGTCAAAAAATAACGTTTTTAACGATTTGACATTAAAAACGTTACGCCGAAGTTATAAATTTTGTTCAACAAATACAAATTTTATTTAAACAAAATTATTTTCTATTAGCTTCTTTCTTTTAAAATTGCTTCAATATCTGTAAGTGATACTCCTTTGGCTTTTAGCAAAATCAAGTAATGGTATAATAAATCTGCTGCTTCATTTTTAAACAAGTCTAAATTATCGTCTTTTGCTTCTATAACCACTTCTACAGCTTCCTCCCCTACTTTTTGAGCTACCTTATTAATCCCTCTTTTAAATAATTTATTAGTATATGATTCTTGAATATCATTGTCTATTCTATCATGTATTGTTTTTTCTAAATCATATACAAAACCTTTAGCAGTTTCTTCTGCAAAACAAGAAGTTGTTCCTGTATGACAAGTTGGTCCTTTAGGTTCTGCCTTTATTAAAATAGTATCGTTATCACAGTCTATTTGTAATTCTTTTACAAATAAAAAGTTTCCAGATTCTTCACCTTTTGTCCATAACCTGTTTTTACTTCTACTAAAAAAGGTTACTTTTTGTTCTTTTTGTGTTTTTAAAAAGGCTTCTTCATTCATATAGCCTAGCATTAGTACTTGTAATGTTGTAGCGTTTTGTACAACAACTGGTACTAAGCCATCTCCTTTAGTAAAATCTATTTTCATCTTACAGGTATGTTTTTATTTTGTAAATATTTTTTTAATTGCGGCACTGGTATTTCTCCAAAATGAAAAATACTTGCTGCCAACCCTGCACTAGCTTCAGTTTTAGTAAATACATCGGCAAAATGCTCCTCTTTACCTGCTCCTCCAGAAGCAATTACAGGAATGTTTATAGATTTACTTACTTCTCCTGTTATATCTAGAGCAAATCCAGCTTTTGTTCCATCATTATTCATTGAAGTTAATAAAATTTCTCCTGCGCCTAATTCTGTCACCTTTTTTGCCCAAGCTACTGTTTCTAACTCCGTTTCATGTGTGCCTCCTTTTGTAAACACTTTCCATTGGTTATTTACAAACTTAGTATCTATAGCTACTACCACAAACTGACTTCCAAACTGTTCTTTTAACTCAATTACTAATTGCGGATTTTTAACTGCCGAAGAATTAATACTTATCTTATCTGCTCCTGCTTTAATTAATTTTGAAGCATCTTCAACAGAACTAATACCTCCTCCAACAGTAAATGGTATATTAATTTCTTTTGAAATTTTTTCAACCAATTCTATTAAGGTTTTTCTATTTTCTAGTGTTGCAGTAATATCTAAAAACACCAACTCATCAGCACCATGTTCTACATATTGTTTCGCTAACTCAATAGGATCACCTGCATCTTTTATATCAACAAAATTTACACCTTTTACAGTTCTTCCATTTTTAATATCTAAACAAGGAATGATTCTCTTTTTTAACATAACTCCTGTAATTCTTTTAGTGTAATATAACCTTCATAAATAGCTTTTCCTAAAATAGCTCCTTCACAACCAATTTCTTTTAGCCTTAATAAATCTTCAATTTTAGAAACGCCACCACTCGCTATTAAGTTAACAGAACTTTTATTTAAAATTTCTAAGTATAAATCTACAGAAGCACCTTGTAACATACCATCTTTAGCAACGTCAGTACAAATCGTATTTTTTACTCCAATCTCTTCGTATTCTTTAATAAAATCAATTACGTCAACTTCTGATGTTTCTAACCAACCATGTGTTGCGATCTTTCTATTTTTACAATCTGCTCCTAAAATGATTTTATCGCTTCCATATTTAGTTAACCACCCAATAAAAACATCTGGGTTTTTAACAGCAATACTTCCACCTGTGATTTGTTTTGCTCCACTTTCAAAAGCTATACGTAGGTCTTCATCTGATTTTAAACCTCCTCCAAAATCAATATTTAAACTAGTTTTCGAGGCAATATTCTCTAAAATTTTATAATTTACAATATGTTGAGACTTAGCACCATCTAAATCTACTAAGTGTAAATATTGAATGCCATTATCTTCAAACTCTTTAGCTACTTCTAAAGGATCTTCATTATATACTTTTTTAGTTGCGTAATCACCTTTTGTTAAGCGTACACATTTTCCGTCTATAATATCTATAGCTGGTATTATTCTCATAATATATTTACTTTTTAAGCCGTAAAGAAAACCTAGTTTTACACTCTATATGTAAAACTAGCCTCTTTTAAACCTTTGTTTTGTTTGGCGGCATTGATAGAAACTACCAAAATTATTATGGATAATAATTCATTTCCTTCGTTCTTTAGCAGCTCAATTTCTTCTTTATATTCTGGAGCTACTTCTTCAAAAACTTCTAACCAATACACGCTTTCTTCTGCCTCTTCTTCCACCAACTTTAATCTATGGATAAAGTCGTCTGTTGACTTTGCTCTCTGTGAAGCTCTATAACTTGCCCCTACTGAGCCAGAACTCTGTATTAATTTATTTACATATGCATTGTACTCCCTGGACTTAGGAATTTTCCCACAAAATGTCCAACAATCAATAGCAAATCGTTTAGTTCTGTCTATCAAATCTTTTTCCATGATTTATTCTAATTTTAACACCTATAATTCTAAAAAACTTTCAAGTAGTTTTTCTCCTACATTAGCTGATTTTTCAGGGTGGAATTGCATTGCATAAAAATTATCCTTCTGCATTATGGCACTAAATGGTTTGATGTAGTTACAGGTAGCAATTGTATCTTCTGTAACTTCTGCATAATATCCGTGTACATAATACACATCATCTGTTTTTTCAAGACCATTTAACACCTTACTTTTCTTTATTTCAGAAAAGTTGTTCCATCCCATATGAGGTACTTTTTCTTGTGGAGGAAATTGTTTAGTTTCTGCATCAAAAATCCCTAAACACTCTGTATTTCCTTCCTCTGACGATTTACACATTAATTGTAAACCTAGACATATTCCAAGCATAGGCTGTTTTAATGACAAAATAACTTTGTCTAACCCTCTTTCTTTTAAATAAGCCATAGCTGTTTTAGCTTCACCTACTCCTGGAAAAATTACTTTATCTGCTTTTCTAATTTCCTCAGGATTATCTGTAATGATACTCTCATACCCTAAGCGTACAAGTGCATTTTGTACAGATCTTATATTTCCTGCGTTATATTTAATAATCGCTATCATTTTCAATTCTTAATTAACTATAAAGTTCCTTTTGTTGACGGTAAGATCATTTTACTTGCATCTCTTTTAACTGCTACTTTAATCGCTTTTGCAAATGCCTTAAAAATAGCTTCTATCTTGTGATGCTCGTTTATACCTTCTGCTTTTACATTTAGGTTGCATTTGGCTCCATCTGTAAACGATTTAAAAAAATGATAAAACATTTCAGTTGGCATTTTACCAACCATTTCTCTTTTAAAATCAGCTTCCCAAACTAACCAGTTTCTTCCACCAAAATCAATAGCTACATGAGCTAAACAGTCGTCCATTGGTAAGCAAAAACCATAACGTTCTATTCCTAACTTATTCCCTAATGCTTCATTAAAAACTTCTCCTAAAGCTATTGCAGTATCTTCAATTGTATGATGCTCATCTACCTCTAAATCTCCTTTTACTTGTATATCTAAATCCATTTGTCCATGTCGAGCAATTTGATCTAGCATATGGTCAAAAAAGGCAATACCTGTATTTATATTACTTTTCCCTGTTCCATCAAGATTTAACTGGATATTTATTTTTGTTTCATTCGTATTTCTAATAATTTCAGAAGTTCTTTCTTCTAACTTCAAAAACTCATAAATAGCATTCCAATCATTACTTTCTAATGCTATAAATTCATCTAACTCATTACGTTTTACCGTAATTTCATCAGCTCCAAAATACGTTTCGTCATTAATAAAAATACCTTTAGCTCCTAAGTTTTTAGCTAACTCTATATCTGTAAGCCTATCACCTATTACAAAAGAATTGGTTAAATCATATTCTTCCGAAAAATAATGTGTTAATAAACCTGTATTTGGTTTTCTTGTAGGTTGATTGTCTTTTGCAAAAGTTCTGTCAATTATTTCTTCAACAAATACAATACCTTCATCTTTTAAAGTATTCATTACAAAGTTATGAACTGGCCAAAAAGTACTTTCAGGATACACTTCTGTTCCTAAACCGTCTTGGTTAGTAACTAATACTAACTCAAAATCTAATTCTTTTGCTATTTTACTCAGTCCTTGAAAAACTTTTGGATAAAATTGTAGCTTTTCAAATGAATCCGTTTGCTCATCAGATGGTTCTTTTATTAAAGTTCCATCTCTATCTATAAATAGTACTTTTTTCATAATGTTTGTAATGCCGATATTAATTGCTGATTTTCTTTAACACTTCCTATGGTTATCCTCAGACAATTATTTACTAAATTATTCCTATTTCTTGTAATAATTCCTTGTTTTACCAACTTTGCATAAATTGTATTAGCATTGGTTACTTCAATCAAAATAAAGTTAGCTTCTGTAGGATAAATCTTCTTTACAAGTGCTATTTCCTGTAGTTGTTCTATTAATTTTCCCTTCTCATTAAGGATGATATTTTTATTAATTTCAAATTGACCGATGTTATTTAGTGCTTCTAAAACTGCTTCTTGATTTATAGTACTTACATTATAGGGAGGCTTTACCTTATTATATAAATCTATTATAAATTCATTTGCATAGGCTGCACCAACTCTAACTCCTGCAAGTCCCCAAGCTTTACTAAATGTTTGGCTAACTATTAAATTTGGATAGGTATTTATTTGTTGAATAAAAGAAGTTCTTTCGCTAAAATCTATATAAGCTTCATCAATGATTACCATTCCATTAAAATTTTCTAGAATGTATTGTATTGTAGAACTTTCAAAACAGTTTCCTGTAGGGTTATTGGGGGAACAGATAAAAATTAGTTTCAATTGTTCATCCTCCAAATATGGTTTTAAATCCTCAATGTTTATTTGAAATTCTGAATTCAAAGGTAGTTCTAATAACTCTACATCATTAATATTGGCTGATACATTGTACATTCCGTAAGAAGGTGTAAAAGTTAAAGCTTTGTCTTGACCTGGTTCACAAAAAATTCGGAAAGCTAAATCAATTACTTCATCACTTCCATTACCTATAAAAATCTGATTAGTATGTACCTCTTTTATGGTTGCCAACTTCTCTTTAACTTTTAGTTGTCTTGGATCAGGATATCTGTTTAAAGTTCCAAAGGGGTTTTCATTAGCATCTAAATATACTTCTGCAGTTCCCTTAAACTCATCTCTTGCTGATGAGTACGCTTTTAAGCGTTGTATATTGGGTCTTATTATGCTATTAATATCAAATGTTTTCATGCTTATTGTAAACTTTTTAATCGTAATGTTACTGCATTTTTGTGTGCATCCAAACCTTCTGCTGCTGCCATTACTTCTATTGCATTCCCTATAGTTGCAATTCCTTGTTGTGTAACTTCTTGAAATGTTATTTTCTTTACAAAACTATCTAATGATACGCCACTGTAGTTTTTTGCATATCCGTTAGTTGGTAATGTGTGATTGGTTCCACTTGCATAATCTCCAGCACTTTCACAGCTATAATTCCCTAGGAAAACTGACCCTGCATTGGTAATTTTTTCTATATAAGAATACGCATTTTCTGAAGCAATAATCAAATGTTCAGGCGCATAAACATTACTAAAGTTAATACTTTCTTCTGATGAGTTTAATACTACAACAAAACTATTCTCTAAAGCTTTTTTAGCGGTTTCTTTTCTTGGTAATTTATCTAGCTGTTCCAATACTTCTTGTACAACTGCCTCTGCTACCTCTTCTTTAGTAGTTACTAATACTGCCTGACTGTCTGCTCCGTGCTCTGCTTGCGATAATAAATCTGCCGCTACAAATGCTGGATTTGCCGTTTCATCGGCTATTACTAATACTTCACTTGGTCCAGCAGGCATATCTATAGCTACTCCTTGTTGTTGGATGAGTTCTTTAGCTTTGGTTACAAACTGATTCCCTGGTCCTAATATTTTGTATACATTAGGAATGGTTTCTGTGCCATACGCCATAGCTCCAATAGCTTGCGCACCTCCAACTTTGAAAACTTTAGTAATACCTACTAATGATGCTGTATATAAAATGGCTGGGTTTACATTTCCTTCTTTATCAGGTGGTGTACATAAAACAATTTCACTACATCCAGCTAACTTAGCAGGAATCCCCAACATTAAAATAGTTGAAAATAATGGAGCTGAGCCTCCAGGGATATATAAACCTACTTTTTCTATAGCTACACTTTTTCTCCAACAAGTAACTCCTGTTGTAGTTGTAACCTTATTTTCTTTTTCTTTTTGAGAAGCATGAAAAGCTTCAATATTTTGTTTTGCTAATTTAATTGCTGATTGTAATTCTGCACTTACTAGAGCACTTGCTTGCGCTATTTCTTCCTTACTTACTTCAAACCTATTTATAGTTACTTTATCAAACAATGCTGCATATTTTGACAATGCTTGATCTCCATTCAACTTAACGTCTTCTAAAATAGCTTGTACTTTATCTTGTAATGTATTTTCATTAATAGTAGCTCGTTCACAAAGTGATTTCCAAGTACTTTTTTCTGGATATTTTACAATATTCATCTTACTAATTTCTCTTTAATTTAGACTACCATCTTTTCTATTGGACAAACTAAAATGCCTTCCGCTCCATTACTTTTTAGTTCATCTATAATTTCCCAAAACTCATTCTTATCTAAAACAGAATGTACTGAACTCCAACCTTCTTCTGCTAATGGTAATACTGTTGGACTTCTCATTCCGGGTAAGATGCTTATAATTTTATCTAATTTATCGTTCGGCGCATTTAACAGCACATATTTTGAGCGTCTTCCTTTTAAGACGGATTGAATTCTAAATTGTAACTTATTTAATAATTCTTTTTGAGTAGCTTCTAATTTTGGTGAAACCGCTAATACTGCTTCAGATTTTAAAATAACCTCAACTTCTTTTAAATTATTTTTAAAGAGGGTTGAGCCACTAGATACAATATCACAAATACCATCTGCTAAACCTATATTTGGCGCTATTTCTACCGAACCGTTAATTATATGTAATTGTGTATTTACTCCTTTTGAAGCTAAATAATCTTGTACTGTTTTAGGATATGAAGTAGCTATTTTTTTCCCTTCAAAGTAGCTTACATCTGTATAATCTTCATTTTTAGGTACTGCTAAAGATACTTTACATTTTGAAAAACCTAATCGTTCTACAAACTCAATTCCTTCTCCTTTTTCAATTAATAGGTTTTCTCCAATAATAGCAATATCTACTACACCATCTTTTAAATACTGAGGAATGTCTCCATTACGTAAATAGAACACCTCTAAAGGAAAGTTACTTGCTGATGCCTTTAATTGATCTTTTCCATTATCAATTGAAATTCCACATTCTTTAAGAATTTGAAGCGAGTCTTGATTTAGTCTTCCTGATTTTTGAATCGCTATCTTTAATTTACTCATGTTGTTAGTTTTTGTTTGAGTAAATCTTTTGAGTAGTTTATTTTCCTTTTTAGAAAATTAAAAACCCGCCTGACTTACTCAAACGGGTTGTTAAATATATTTTTATTTATTCAATACATTTTCAGCTCGCTTGAGTGCAAGTATGGTGATGATGATGTAAATGAATAAATGTCATGTCTTTGTTTTTGATGCTACAAATATTTCTAATAATTCTTGATACTTCCAAGAAAAAAATCAATTTTTATTGATTTTTAACAAAAACTTTTTAATTGTTTAATTTTTTAGAAACATAATATTCTTGGCATGCTCTTTGAAATTGATGCTTCCATAATTTTATAAATACACCTTATGAAACTACAAACTACATTACTACTGTTACTTTTTACCAGCTTTCTTAGTTTTGGTCAAAAGAAATCCAACTATCAAAGTTTAAAATTAGAGTTACAAAAAAATAACTCGCAAAAAGAGAAATCTTTAAAGCGTTCAATTAACTTCTTTAATCAGAATACGATTTCTGTGAATGACCTATTGGATTTATGTAGTTATTTTCCAAATGATAGAATGAAATACAGAGTATGTTTAAATGCTTATCCTACCATTATTGATAAAGAAAACTTTTTTGAAGTATATGATTTATTTCAATCTTTTTCTTATGCTATTCAATTGTATCATAATACCCAGGCTACCCAAATTCAATCGGATCAAATTATCAACTATCCAAATCATAAATTATATGATGGATTAGTGCATAATTCTTGTAAAGAGCCTATGTCTAGATTTATGTTTAAAGATTTAGTTCGTAGCTTACACTTATCTAACAATGATGCTATTAATTTAGGTACGTTGAAAAGATTGATTAATGGGCATTGTTTAAGTACTTCTCAAATAATGAAATTGACTCAAAAGTTAGATGCTAACTTGAATCGCTTTTCTTTTTTAAAGCATGCTTTTAACGCTGTTTTTGATATTGAAAACTACTATTTCACGGAACAGTTAATTCAAGGGAGATTATACAAAAACAGATTACATGATTTCATTAGCGATAAAATAGCTTATATAAATACCAATGCAGTAAATGATGATTGTTTTGTAGAACCTAATGAATTTGATTATATAATGCGAACCATAAAAGATGAGCGTTTTTCTAAACAAAAAACAATTTTAGCAAAACAGCATATTGAAAAAAATTGCTTTAGTATTGAGCAATTAAGAACTATTGTTAATGATTTTTCTTTTGATGGTGATAAATTAAAAGTTTTAAAATACAGCTTTCCTTATATAGAGCGAAAAGATCAGTTTTACAAACTTAGAGATTTATTAAAATTTACAAGTAATAGAAAAGAGTTTGATAAATTTTTACTGAGTCAAAAACTATAAACTAAAAAAGACCGCTCATTTGCGGTCTTTTTTTATGTTTTTCAAGTTTTAAACTTGATTATTTTACAAAATTAATTTTACGTAAACGTAAGCTTTCTGGAGTTACCTCTAAGTACTCATCATCTTTAATATACTCCATACATTCTTCTAAAGACATGTCTATTTTAGGTGCAATCTTCACTCCATCATCAGATCCTGAAGCACGTACGTTTGTTAACTTCTTTCCTTTAATTAAGTTTACGGCTAAATCATCTTGCTTTGCATTTTCACCTACCACTTGACCTTTATAAATCTCTTGGTTAGGGTCTATAAAGAACTTCCCTCTATCTTGTAATCTATCAATTGCATAAGCTGTTGCTTTTCCTGCTTCAGAAGAAATAATAGCTCCATTTACTAAATCAGAAAATTCTCCTTTATAAGCATCATAACCACGTAAACGGTGATTGATAATTGCTTCTCCTTGAGTAGCTGTTAAAAGTTTGTTACGTAAGCCTATTAAACCACGAGAAGGAATATCAAATTCTAAATGTTGTAAATCTCCTTTTGGTTCCATTACTAATAAATCTCCCTTACGCATAGTTACTAAGTTAATAGCTTTAGATGCTAAGTCTTCTGGAACATCAATTACTAAGGTTTCATACGGCTCACTTTTTACACCATCAATTTCCTTAAGAATTACTTGTGGGCGTCCTACTTGTAATTCATATCCTTCACGACGCATGGTTTCAATTAATACTGATAAGTGTAAAATTCCACGTCCAAAAACGTTAAATTTATCTTCTGTGTCAGTATCTTCAACACGAAGTGCTAAGTTCTTCTCTGTTTCTTTATATAAACGATCACGTAAATGACGAGAAGTTACAAACTTTCCTTCTTTTCCATAAAAAGGTGAGTTATTAATAGTAAACAACATACTCATTGTAGGTTTATCTACTTCAATTCTAGGTAATGCTTCAGGAGCTTCTAAATCGGCAATAGTATCACCAATTTCAAAGTCATCAATTCCTGTTACTGCACAGATATCTCCACTACGAACTTTATCTGTTTCTACTTTCCCCATTCCTTCAAATACATGTAGTTCTTTGATACGTACTTTTTTGTTAGTACCATCCGCTTTACATAACATGTAATCCTTATTCTTTTCTAAATCTCCTCTAAAAACTCTACCAATAGCGATTCTTCCTTTAAATGAAGAATAATCTAACGAAGTAATTTGCATTTGAGGTGTTCCTTCTCTATAAGGAGCTTCAGGAATTGTTTCTAAAACTGCATCAAGTAATGGAACAATGTCTTCAGTTGGTTCTTGCCAATCTGTACTCATCCAACCATTTTTAGCAGAACCATAAATGGTCGTAAAGTCTAACTGCTCTTCTGTTGCTTCTAAGGCAAACATTAAATCGAACACTTTTTCGTGTACTAAATCTGGCGTACAGTTTTCTTTATCTACTTTATTTACTACTACAATTGGTGTTAATCCTAATTCAATTGCTTTACCTAATACAAAACGTGTTTGTGGCATAGGCCCTTCAAATGCATCTACTAATAATAAAACACCATCAGCCATTTTTAATACACGTTCTACCTCTCCACCAAAGTCGGCGTGCCCAGGAGTATCAATTACATTAATTTTAACTCCTTTGTAATTTACTGATACATTTTTAGATAAAATAGTAATTCCTCTTTCTCGTTCTAAATCATTATTATCTAATAATAAATCGGTACGTTCTTTACGCTCATCTAATATTTTAGCCTGATCTATAATTTTATCAACCAAGGTAGTTTTTCCGTGGTCAACGTGTGCTATAATAGCAATGTTTCTAATTGATTGCATTTTACTACGTTAAATTTGCGGCAAAAGTAGTGTATTATTATTTAAAAATTACAGATTTTTAATTCCGAATTTGAAAAGTACTTGTTTATTTTATCTTAGAATAATAAATTAAGGCTTAATTTCTCTAGTACTTATATTAAGAATTATAGGTTTAAACCATTTTATATACTTTAATCGTTTTTATTAGCCCTCCTTATCCATTCATAAAAAGACTTATCAAATGTAATGTGAAACTTCTTTAGTTTTACTTACAACCTATAAAGTAAATAGTACTCCAAAATTTATAGCTAACCTTTCTTTTCCTATACCTTTAGTCTCATGTTGTGTATCTATTTCAAAAAATAATTTGGTTCGTTCACTTACAGAAAATTTATATCCAATTCCAGCAGCTATCCCTAATTCTATTTTATCAATAGGATTACTAACATCAACATCATTAATATATGCTTTTGCATCTATTAAAAACCCCATATACATACCTAAATTTATATACCAATTTCTTTCAGATCCAAAATGCCAATTTGCCATAATTGGCATTGTTATATAATGTAAGGTAAAATCAGTTACGGTAACATCTTCAAAAAAAATTTCATCTATAAATCCATTTCCCCAACCTTTAGGATCGTAAATTAACTTTGCCTTGACTCCCCAACGATCAGAAAAATAATACTCTCCCGATATTCCTGTGGTAAAATTGGTTGAATAATTAAAGCCGTTGAGTATAATAGATATATTGGAAAAACTCACTCCAGCATTTCCTCCAAACTCAAAATCGCCTTTGTTTTGTGCATTTACATTTAATAAACCTAGGATTGCAATAGCAATTAGAAATATTTTTTTCATTTTTAAACTGTTTACAATTTTTGCACAGCAAAGTTAGCATTTTTTTAAAGCCTACTACTACTCTTCAGACTCTTCATCTTCTCTGAAAGCACTTGGAAGAATATCTGGTATTAGTTTTATTAAAAGAGGCAATAATAAGGCGCCTCCTGGTAACATGAAAACTGTAAACGCAGGAATCGCCTTACATATATCTAACATTTGTTGTTTTACTTTTGACTTTTCTTCATCATTTAAAGATGTAACTAAAGACTTTCTTATTAAGTATACTAACTCTCTACTCTCTTGAAGTTCTTTGGCTAATCGTTTTTTATTTTTTTGAATAGCTTCTTTTATTTCTTCTACTGTAGTCATTACAGTTTACGACGGGCTTTTTCTGTTTTTAATAAATTTAATTCTCTTGAAGTTTGCCCTGCCACAGAAGTATTTTCTTCTGCTCTACGAATTAAATAAGGCATCACATCTCTAACAGGACCAAAAGGAACATATTTTGCTACATTATATCCTTCTTTTGCCAAATTAAAACTAATATGATCACTCATTCCGTACAACTGTCCAAACCACATACGTTTATCATCTTCTTTAATTCCATATTTCTTAGCTAACTCTATTAATAGCATCGAACTTTCTTCATTATGAGTCCCAGCAAAAATGGCCATGTTTTTATGTTCCATCATATAATAAACAGCTTCATTATAATTATCATCTGTTGCTTGTTTATTTGCACATATAGGTGATTCATACCCCATTTCTTCTGCCCTTTCTCTTTCCTTTTCCATGTATGCTCCTCGAACCACTTTCATACCAATATGATACCCTTTTTGATGCGCTCTTTGGTGTAAACTTCTTAAATACTCCATTCTATCATGGCGATACATTTGTAAGGTATTAAATACAATGGCTTTTTCAGTATTATAAACTTCCATTAACTCTTCTACTAAATCGTCTGCAGCATCTTGCATCCAACTCTCTTCTGCATCTATTAATAAAGGAACATCTTTTTCTACTGCTGCCTTACATACAGTATGAAAACGCTCTTTTACTCTGCTCCATTCCTTTTCTTCATCTGAAGATAGATTTTCACCTTCTGTTATTTTTTGATACAACGCAAAACGTCCAAAACCAGTAGGTTTAAATACAGCAAAAGGTATCGATTCCTTTTCTCTAGAAAATTCAATAATTTTTAGTATTTTTTCTAAAGCTCCGTCAAAGCTTTCTTCTTCTGATTTTCCTTCTACAGAATAATCTAATACACTATAAACCCTTCCTTTATTATACATTTTTTCTATATTAGGAATACAGTCTTCTTCTGTAATTCCACCACAAAAATGGTCAAATACTGTTGATCTAATTAATCCTTCAACAGGTAAATGGGCTTTTAATGCAAAATTTGTTACTGCTGTACCAATACGAACCATTGGTTGATTTTGTATCATTCTAAACAAAAAGTGCGCTCTTTCTAATTCAGAATCAGATTTTAACTTAAATGCTATTTCTGTGTTATCAAATAGTTTCATCAACTAAAGTAGTGTTATTGTTTTATAAGGAAACAAATATAACCGACTAGTATGAGATATTTTAATTTTTTCTATTTAATTTGCACGCTGTAAAACAAACAACAAATGACAACTATTCAGGCGGTAACCTATCCCGTACACTTTGACGAAAAGGCTTATAAGGAACTTGCTGGCTTAATTACTGAGCGAAATTATTCTTCTATTTTTATTTTGGTAGATGATAATACTATGGAGTGTTGCTACCCGCGGTTTATGCAATTGTTAGCCACTGACAAACCTATTGAAGTAATTCAAATTACTCCAGGTGAAATTCATAAAAATATAGAAACTTGTGTAGGTGTTTGGAATGCCATGACTGAATTAGGGGCTGATAGACATAGCTTACTAATTACTTTAGGTGGTGGTGTTATTACTGATTTAGGTGGTTTTGTTGCTTCTACTTTTAAACGTGGAATTGACTTTGTAAACATTCCTACAACTTTATTAAGTATGGTTGATGCTTCTGTTGGTGGTAAAACTGGTGTGGATTTAGGCGTATTAAAAAACCAAATTGGTGTTTTTGCAAATCCTGAACTAATAGTTATTGATGCTGAGTATTTACATACGGTAACACCTCGTGAAATTCGTTCTGGTACTGCAGAAATTATTAAGTATGGAATGACACATGATATTAATTTGTTTAATCAAATTAAAGACAATCCTGATTTGAATATTGTGGATTTAATTCATCGTTCTATTGAAATTAAAAATGAAGTGGTTTTAGAAGATCCTAAAGAAAAAGGACTTAGAAAAGTATTAAACTGGGGACATACTATAGGACATGGTGTAGAGTCGTACTTTTTAGAAAGTGATCATAAAGAAAGCTTAACCCATGGAGAAGCGATTGCCATTGGTATGGTATGCGAAGCTTACATTTCTTCAAAAACATTAAACTTCCCTACAGAGCAAGTACAAGAGATAAAAGACGCTATTATTACAATTTATGGTAAAGCTACTTTTGAAAATGAGGATTATGATCCTATTCTTAATTTAATGAAACACGACAAAAAGAATGTTGGTGGTGAGATTAACTTTGTTTTGTTAAACAACTACGAAGATTTTAAAATTGATTGTAAAGTGAGCAAAGAACTTATTTTAGAAAGCTTGGCTTTTTACGCTAGTTAATTTGAATAAAAAATAAATTATTATAAGACCTCTTTTTACTTAAGGAGGTCTTTTTTGTATTAACAAACAGAACGAAATACGCTGTGGTAACTTCGACAAGCTCAGCTACAATTTACATACATTTAGCTCTTTAAGAAATATAAGGTATTAAACTTTAAACCTATCTGTAGCTTTTTTAGGTATATACTTAGTATACTTTTAATACTGTATATTTGAAGACAATCTTCATACTAAAAATGAATATTCCAAAAACACCAGATGAATTTATAAATGAATTTTATTTTTCAGTTGACCTAACTGACAAAATTGGTGATTTAAGGGTTTGCCAGCTGATTGATATTCTTAACAAAGTTTCAGATGAAATAATTATCCTTGGAATCATCAAAATATTTGAAAATACTAGTAGACCAAAATCTCTATATCTTGATCAAAAATATGCTGGAAAAATATTAGATGCGCTAAAACCAAGGACTGACATTGACTTAAACTCGATTCTAAAATCAACTATTAAAAATTGGAATAAAAGTGTGGAAGAGTTTCCTTTTTGGTTAAAAGAAAATTATGGATTTGATTTATTAAAAGTTAAAATATTTGAATTTGAAAACCAAAATCTGAACGAGTTAGAGTCTGACAAACTAGAAACTTTAAAATGGTGGTTGAAAATATGAGATAAATCAAAACTATTTTTTAGCCACACCCCATGTACTAACCTTTATTAAAAAAATTACTATTGAAAGAGCAACTATACCATATAAAAACCGAAGATAATCATACAATAGCACTTTGGAAATTCTATTCTGAAAAAGTACTTAATAAACATGTTTTTTTGACTCATGGAACATTCTCAAACAGAAAAATATGTGATGGAATCGCATCATATTTAGTCAATATAGGCTACACTTGCTGGATTATGGAATGGAGAAACCATGGAAACAGTTTAAAAGCCAAACAAAAATTCAATTTTGAAACGATTGCAGAGTTTGACCTCAAATCAACATTTGAATTTCTTTTTTATCAGCAAAAAATAAAAAATATAGATTGTATAACTCACAGTGGTGGGGGAATTATACTTACTATGTTTTTAATTAATACACCCAAGCACTCCTCAAAAATAAACAGTATTAGCTTTTTTGGAGTACAAGCATTTGGAGCAGCCGAAACATTAAGTAATAAAATAAAAATTTTCTCAAGTAAATACTTAGCCTTCCTATTGGGTAAAATCCCTTCTAAAACAGCTGGCTCAACTGAAAATGGTGAAAATTATTACACAATGAAACAATGGTTTGATTGGAATTTGAAAAATAAATTTATTGGAAAAAATGGAATAAATTATTTGTCTAAAATGAAAGAAATAAAAATCCCTATATTATCAATTTGTGCAAAGGGAGATAATTTTATAGCTCCCAAAAGTGGTTGCGAAAAGTTTTTAAATGCTTTTGAAAATAATGCCAATAAACTATGCTATTTTTCAAAAGAAAATGGGAATTTAGAAAACTATAATCACAGTCACATTCTTAAATCTCAAAATTCTCGAAAAGAAATATGGCCTATAGTTGTTAATTGGATAAACAAACATGCCTTAACATAAACACTAAAAACTACACCATAGTAGCGTAACATTTTTTATAAATAGTTTCGTATTGTGGTAAAATAGTTTCTAATGAAAATAGTTTTATGTGAGCTTTTGCGTTTTGTTTAAACTGACTTAGTGTTTCTTCATTTTTTAAAATCTGAATTGCATTTTTAGCCATGTCTTCAACTGCTCCTATTTCGCTTAAAAAACCTGTTTTTCCATGAATGTTTACTTCTGGTAACCCGCCTGAGTTTGTAGAAATTACTGCTGTGCCTGCTGCCATTGCTTCCAAAGCTGCTAACCCGAAACTTTCAGTTTCTGAGGGTAATAAAAAAACATCTGAATAGCATAATATTTTTGCTACTTCATTACTATTTCCTAAAAACAGTACTCTATCTTCTAACCCCAATTCTTTTGCTAAGTTTTCAGCTTTTAATCGTTCAGGTCCGTCACCAACCATTATTAACTTAGAAGGAACCTCTTTTTGAACTTCATTAAATATTCGTACTACATCATCTGTACGCTTTACGGGTCTAAAATTACTTATATGCGTTACTATTTTTTCATTTTCATTGGCTAATGCTGCTCGCTTACATTCTGACTCTTCTGCTCTTGCATATTTTTCACCATCTATAAAGTTATATACTACCTTTATTTCTTTTTTAATATTAAATAAACGTAAGGTATCTTCTTTTAAGCTATTAGATACGGTAGTTACTTCATCTGATTTATTAATACTAAATTCTACAGCTGTTTTATATGTTGGATGACTTCCTACTAAAGTAATATCTGTTCCATGTAATGTAGTTACTACTTTTACATTAATTCCTTTATCTAATAACATTTTTTTTGCCATGTGCGCTGCATAAGCATGCGGTATGGCATAATGTACATGCAGGACTTCTAATTGATATTTTTCAACTACTTCTACCATTTTACTAGACAATGCTAACTCATATGGTTGGTATTGAAATAAGGGATATTCTTCTAATACTACTTCATGAAAATGTAAGCGATGTGAAAAGAAATCTAATCGAACAGGTTGGTTGTATGTTATAAAGTGTACTTCGTGTCCTTTATCGGCTAAAGCCATTCCTAATTCTGTTGCTACTACTCCACTTCCTCCAAAAGTTGGATAACATACAATTCCGATTTTCATATTTATTAATATTTATGTAAGCTATGAATTTATGACGTAAAAGTACGCTTTTACTTACTTTTTATGTTATTATAATATACTAAAAAATCCTCAAAATTTGAGGATTTTTAGTTTTGTAGTTTAAGTTGGTTTTACTTTTGTATATAGATTTTTTTACTCACCGTAGTATTATCTCCTTCAAACATTAACAGATAAGCTCCTATTTTTAAATCAGATAAATCTAACCTTCCTTTTTCTTCATTACATTTTTGAACTTTAATAACTTTTCCATTAATGTCTAATATTGTAATTTTTTCAAATTGCTTTACAACACTATAATATACTTCTCCTGAAGATGGATTTGGATATACCGAAACTGGAGTTATTTCTTTTGTTAAAAGCGCTGTGTTTTGTTGTCTTTTCTCTTTATTTTTAGAAACAATCTTATTTTTTTTAACTTTTGGCTTACGCTGACTACTACAAGTTGTATTTTGTAAAGTAAGGCTTAATTCATCAAAATAACTATCGTTATCTCCTCCTCTTAATCTTGTTCCTTTTAATACTACAGTAATTTGTTTAGTTCCTACAGGAATAATTACCTGTTGACTTAATTCAATCCATTGTCCTTTTGTATTGGATAGTGCATTGGTTCTTTTTAGTACTGAGTTAGCTGAGTTTAAAAACTCTAGATACATTTCTGGCTGATCATTTCCATCTTTATATGCTCTTAAATATCCTGATAAACTAGCCGTATATAGTCCATTATCTATTCCTACACCATAATCTGCAACATTAATCGTTTGTTTTGCTAATCCTAAATCTTTTTCATTAGCACACACACCTCCTACTGCAAATTGTCTTTGTCCTTTGTAAGCTTCTACAGAATAACAATCACCACTTGCTAAAGATTCTATATCACCTATCCAGTTATTGGTAGCATTTTCCGCTCCGTTATTAACTATTAGGTTAGATACATTACACGGTAAACAATTGGTAGCCGATGCAGAGGCCTCTTCACAAGAAACAATTCCACAGCTACTAGGTTTAGTTAACAATACACTTAAATTATCAAAATAACTATCATTATCAGTTCCTCCATTTCTTGTTCCTTTTAATACCGCTACTAACCTTCTTGTTCCTTGAGGAATAATTTCTTTGTTAGTAACATTTGTCCACACAGCAGTTTTGTTAGTAATAGAGGCTGAAGTGCCTATAATCGTATTATTAGCATTTAAAAACTCAATATACATTTCTGGTTTGTCCGTTCCACTATACGATCTAAGAAAACCTTCATATTTTACTTCTAAGGTAAGGTTATCTATATCAGATGTATATTGTTCTACGCTTATGGTTTGTTTTGCAATCCCCTGTGCTTTTTCATTAGCACAAATACCTCCTACTGCAAACATCCTACTTCCTTGGTAAACAGGAATAGAATTACAGGCATTACTTTGTAAAGATTCAATATCTCCTGTCCAATTAGTTACTCCTGATTCTCCTCCTCCATTTAGCAGTAAGTTTTCAGTTACATTATTTCCTTCTTTTGTGGTTATGCTTACTGGTGTAGACCAAGAACTCCATGTTAAATTAGTATTTCGGTAGCGTACTCTCCAACAATAATTTTTATTAGCCATCAATCCAGTAATTTTTTCATCCGTTAAGTCATCATTTAATTGGCTATCTACTTCATTATACCAGTTCATAGATTGTTTCCAAATATTCTTGACTGTATTACTTGAAAAATCACAACCTTCAACAATTTGCCATTGTGTAGCTTGATGTGTATTATTTCCATTAGTAAAAGCTGATGCTTTTAAAGTAACGCAATCTACTGACACTTCTCCTTTTGGTGAGATACCAACAGGCACTGTAGGAGCAATTCCATATCTTTTAATAGTTATTTGATCTGATATTGTGTTATTTTTTACTACATTTTTATCTCCTCTTGAATACCTCTTTAATACAAATTTAGGATCGTTACCTGCTTCTACTTCTAACATAACAAACCCATATTCATCTTCCGTATAGGTAAACTCTTCATAATCTTGGTTTGGAAACTCTCCCCAATAATCAATTTTACCTCCTGCTGATGCTACATTCACCCATAAATGATTATGATCTCTTGACTGGCCTCTTGAATACCCATGTGTATGCCCGAAAAAATGTACTGATGGTTTTCCTGAAGCTTCAGTAAATTTTTCCAATTCTTTAATTATCTCTCCTGTAAAATCAGATTCTCCTGGTGTCCAAAGTTCTGACTTATGCGGATGGTGTAATTGTACAAAAACAAAATCTATTGCTATGTTATTTTCTGCATTAGATAACGTTTGTTTTAACCAAGAAACTTGCGCTTGTTTCTTACCTGAAGAGCTGGAAGAATTTAAACCTATTAATCTAACATTAGACATATCTTTATACCACCATTCTTCTGGGCTAGAAGGTGCTCCATTTGTTGGTAAATCAAAAAACTTCAAAAATAACCCAAGCCCTCCAGAACCAATTACATCATGGTTTCCTGGAACAGGATATACTGGTACATAAGGTGTAATAGTATTAGAAGGATTAAAAAACTCACTCCTCCATGAAGAATGGTTACTTTGAACCACTAAATCTCCTGGAATAATAATTGCATCCAAGTCTTCTACTCCATTTAGGTAAGAGTTTTTAGCCACTACAGAAACTCCATTTTCTATTACACTCTTAAAAACATTAGGGCTATTATTATCTTGTTGAATGTCAGACATTGCTACAAACTTTAAAGATTCTTCTGATGAAACTGTTGGATGTGTTTTAAAATTATATAAAGTAGACACTGTTCCTGTGTTTGTTCTTACTTTATAATAATATTTTGTTGAAGGATGTAAGCCTGTAACTTTAGCTGTATGCAAACGGTTAATTCCACTACTTGCTATAGAAGTACTTGTTACAGTATTGTTTAATGCAAACGGACTTGTGCCCCAATCTACATAACATTTACCTAACATATTAGTTTCCCACATAATAACCATTTGGTTAGGTGTTCCATTCTGTAAATAGGGTTTTAAAACAAATTGTTGTGCGATACTTTTTACTGATATTAAAAGAGTTATCAGTAATACTAAATAAGTTTGTTTAGTTGTTTTCATGTTTAAATATTACTAAGAGATTAAACTGTAAGTTATTTTTTTACAAATAGTAAATCTTTAAGCTAACTTAAACTTTCAAACATTTTTATATTAACGTTTTATTTAAGGCTATTTTTTCCATACCAAAAGAGGCTATCTAAAAAGTAATTTTTAGATAGCCTCTTAAAAATATTTTATTAAAATTACGTGCTAGTAATCTCCTAAAGTTTCAGGGTTTTGCGCTAAAGATGCCTCTAACTGCTCATCATTAGGAGCCTTTCCATGCCATGCATGCGTTCCCATCATAAAATCAATCCCATTCCCCATTTCTGTATATAATAATACACATACAGGTTTTCCTTTACCAGTTCTAGACTTTGCCTCAGCCATTCCTTTTAAAATAGCATCAACATCATTTCCTTCTTTAATCTCTAATACATCCCAACCAAAAGCTTCAAATTTAGCTTTTAAGCTTCCCATAGCTAATACTTGATCAGTAGTACCATCTATTTGCTTTTCGTTTACATCAACTGTAGAAATTAAATTGTCAACTTTTTTAGCAGAAGCGTACATTGCTGCTTCCCATATCTGACCTTCTTGTAACTCTCCATCACCATGTAATGAATATACAATTTTGTCTTCTCCGTTTAACTTTTTAGCTTCCGCTGCACCAATAGCCACACTCATACCTTGTCCTAAAGATCCAGATGCAATTCTAATACCTGGTAAATGCTCATGTGTAGTTGGATGCCCTTGTAAACGTGTATCCATTTTTCTAAAAGTAGCTAATTCAGAAACAGGAAAGAAACCACTACGCGCTAATACACTATAATATACTGGCGAAATATGACCGTTTGATAAAAAGAAAAGGTCTTCATTTTTACCATCCATACTAAAATCAGTAGAATAGTCCATTATTTCTTGATACAAGCAAGTAAAAAACTCTGCGCATCCTAATGATCCACCTGGGTGACCAGAGCTTACGGCATGTACCATACGAACGATGTCTCTACGAACTTGTTGCGTAAAATCTTGAAGTTGTTGTGTTGTTGGCATTATTGTTTTGTTTTATAGCGACAAATGTAATTGTTTATAAAAGAATTGCCAATTACTTTTTTTAGGTTTTTCATAAAAAGAAAAAGGGCTCTTGAATCAGTAGTTCTTTTTCAGTAAATTTTCCCGACGATAAAGTATTCTATGAGCCCCTTCATTTCCATACGTCAAAGAACTTCATCTTATCGCTATTTCACAAGTAAAACTTGTCGGTTTTCATGAAAAACGAGTTAAAAAAACTAACTTAAAACCCTAATAACAAACACCATAAAACTTTTACACTTTATTTATAAAAACCGTAGATTTGGAACTCATATTTTTAACTATTTCATGTCATTTTTTCTAAAAAGAGTGTTTTATTTTATAATTTTTGTAAGTATTACTTTATCTAATTACGCTCAAAAAAAAACCAATATTATAGATTCTTTAACTCAAAAAAGTTTTAAAGAATTAGCTGATTTATTCTATGGTGATAAGCCTTCTGAACTAAAACCTATTGTATATGCAAAGGCTTATTTTAATAAGGCTATTAAAGAAAAAGATACTATGAAAATGTTAAATGGAAAATACTTTTTAGCAGATGTAAAAAAAAATGACAGTATTTATTTAAACTTTTGTGACTCATTAATTAAACTTACTAAGAATTTTACATCTAAAAACTTTCCCTCTGCAATCTATTTGGATAAAAGTAAGTTCTACTTCAATAATAGAAAAAACAGTAATGCTTTAAAAGAACTTATTTTAGTAACTAAACAATTAAAAAAAGTAAAAAATGATAGTTTACAGAAGTTAACTAATTTTTTATATGGAGCCATAAAATATTCAGTAAAAGACTATAATAAATCTTTATTCTTTTTTAAAAAAATATACAATAGAGCTAATTTTCAAGATATAACTAAAAACCCTGATCTTATCACACTTCCTTTAAATCTAGCTTTAGTATACAAAAAACTAAACTATTTAGACTCTGCCCTCATTTTTAATAATAAAGCTATAAACTTATATAGACAGATAGGTGACTCATTAAACTTAAATTATTCACTATATGTTAAAGGGGATATTCAATTTGATCAACAAAGATTCCTTGAAGCCATTAAATCCTTTAAGGTTACCTTAAACTTTATTAATAAAGACAATAATAGAAGAATACTTTCAGATATATATACAAAAATAGGAATTGCTTCTGACTCTATTAACAACAATAGTAATGCATACAAGTTTCATTTGAAAACAGACTCTATAGTTAGCTTGTCAAACATGTATACAAGATATACACAAGATAGTTATCTTTTTTTGATGAAATACTATGAGAATAAACAAGATTTAGAAAAGAAATTAACCTATATCAACAAACTTTTAAAAGTTAAAGACTTCCATTTCAATGAAAGGGAAAAAATAAACAAAATATTTACTGAAGAATACGATATTCCTAATCTACTTGAGGAAAAGAAAAAAATAATTAACCAATTAGAGACCAAAGTACAACAATCAAAAAGAAACAAGATCACTTACCTTTCTTTATTAGCCTTGACTGTACTTCTTATAGTTTATCAAATCCAGAAAAAAAGAACCTATAAAAAACGTTTTTTAGCTTTAGTCGAAAAAGAACAACTTTTAATTAAAAAATCAATTACCAAGGAAAAATCCGGTACTAAAAATAACATCTCATTACCTGAAGAGGTTATAAAAAATATTTTAGAAAAGTTAAATCAGTTTGAACAAAAAGAAGCTTTTTTATCTAGTTCTATTAATTTACAAAAATTAGCTACCAAGTTAAATACCAACGCTAACTATTTATCTAAAGTAATTAATCAACATAAGCATAGTAACTTCAAAAATTACATCAACAAACTTAGAGTTGACTACACCGTACAACGATTAAAAAAAGACCCTAAATGGAGAAAATACACCATTAAGGCTATTGCTAACGAAGTAGGTTTTAAAAATGCAGAATCATTTTCTAAAGCATTCTATAGATACACAGAATTAAAACCTTCTTATTTTATTAAAGAACTGGAGAAATCTAAAGTTGATAATTAAGTTTTTTGCTTTTTCTTTTTTGCAGCAGGAAATAGCACATTGTTTAGAATTAAACGATAGCCTGGTGAAGTTGGATGCAAGTCTAGTTCCGTTTTTGGATCTCCTACTCTATGCTGGTAATCTTCAGGATCATGGCCTCCATAAAAAGTAAACATTCCTTTTCCTTTTGTGCCATGAATATAACGAGCTTCTCCATTAGTTTTACTATCGCCTAAAACCATGACTGTAGATTTTATTATTTTTCTATCAAAGGCTGTAGTTTGTCCCATAAATCCTTTTACCAATTGCGTATGATTTTGCGTTAACATCGTAGGTACTTGATCCCATTTAGCTGAAAATTCTTTTAATGTAAAATAATCAGTTTCTTTATTAATTCTACGTTTACGTGTCATGTCTATAGATGAAAACTCATACGTAGTAGGGTTACGTATTAACTCAAAATTTTTAAAAGCAAATGTTTTATTAAAATCTATTCTTGATTGATAGTTGGGTTCAGAAGGATCTCCATCAAACATACTTTCACAAATATCTACACCATCTGCTGCTAATGCAATATCAAAACTATCAGTTGCGGAACACATGGCAAACATAAATCCACCTCCAACTACATAATCTCTAATTTTTTTAGCTACTGCTCCTTTTTCTTCTGATACCTTACTATATCCTAGTTTAACAGCTAAAGCTTCTGCATCTTTTTTTTGTTGAATATACCAAGGTGCTGTTCTAAATGCACCATAAAAGCGCCCATATTGTCCTGTAAAATCTTCATGATGTAAGTGTAACCATTCATACAATAATAGTTTATCACTTAATACTTCTTCATCGTATATAACATCAAAAGGAATTTCAGCATACGTTAACACCATAGTAACCGCATCATCCCAAGGCATTTTATCCTTTGGAGAATATACTGCTATTTTTGGTGCTTTTTCTAAAACTACCGCTTCTTGATTTTTAGAAGGTGAAGCTATTTCTTCTAAAATTAATTGTGCTTTAGCAGACGAAACTACCTGATAAGACACGCCTCTAATTTTACACTCTTTCTCTACGGACTCATTATTCTCTACTAAAAAAGCACCTCCATCATAATTCAATAGCCATTTTGCTTTTAATCCGTTTTGCAACGCATAATAAACGATTCCGTATGCTTTTAAGTGATTTTTTTGGTTATCGTGACTCATAGGTACATAGATAAACGATGCCCAAATTGAGTTTGATAGAAGTAACGATATTAATATGTATATGTGTTTTTTCAAATTACAAACCTTTTATTTTCAACAAAAGCTCCCCTCCTTTTAAAGGTAATTTTGTTTTGTTAATATAAGTTATTTTACCCAAATAAAAACTTTCAAGCTCAAATATCATTTGATTATTTTCTGTTACACATAAAATATCATTGTAATCTACGATACTTCCTGGTTTAAAATTCCATTTTTTAATTATTGAACCTTCAAATTCTTCTGGTAATCTTATATCAATCTCCTCATCTTTATTAAGAATTTCTAACTGTTTTATTTTTTCATTTACTAAACCAAATAACTTTAATTTAGTAAGCAGTTTATTCTTTCTAAAACCATCTTTTCCAAGTAAAATTTTCAGTTGATTTATCATTAATCAACTAGAATTTAAAAAGGCACATCATCCATTCCTCCATTATCTGGCGCTCCAAACGCATCTTCAGGAGAAGCAAAATTATTAGATGCTATTTCATCATTAAATCCGTTATTCATACTAGATTGGAATTCATTACTAAACCCTTCTTCTAAATCAGAGAATTTAGCTAAGTGTCCAGTAAACTTCAATCGAATGTTATCTAATCCACCATTACGGTGTTTTGCCACAATAAACTCTCCTTGTCCCTCACATGGTGAATGATCATCATCATCCCATTCTGTCATTCCATAATATTCTGGACGGAAAATAAAAGATACAATATCGGCATCCTGCTCAATGGCTCCAGATTCACGTAAATCGGATAATAAAGGACGTTTACTTCCTCCACGCGTTTCTACCGAACGAGATAACTGCGATAATGCAATTACTGGTATATTTAATTCCTTCCCTAAAGCTTTCAAGTTACGTGAAATAGTAGAGATTTCTTGTTCACGATTCCCTGCTCCAGAACCACCTGCTGTCATTAACTGTAAATAATCAATAATTAAAATTTTTACATCATGCTGAGATACTAATCGACGCGCTTTTGCACGTAAATCAAAAATAGACAAAGCAGGAGTATCATCTATAAAAATAGGTGCGTCTGACAGCTTTTTTACTTTTACGTTTAGCTGCTCCCATTCATGCGGTTCAAGATTTCCTTTACGAAGTTTTTCAGACGTTAATCCAGTTTCAGATGAAATCATACGGGTAATTAACTGTACTGATGACATCTCCAGAGAGAAAATAGCTACCGCGTGATTAAAATCAATCGCCATATTTTTAGCCATGGAAATTACAAAGGCCGTTTTTCCCATACCTGGACGAGCTGCGATAATAATTAAATCGGAAGGTTGCCATCCAGAAGTTAAAGCATCCAATTTGGTAAATCCAGTAGCCAAACCACTCATTCCTTCTTTTGTAGAAATTTCTTGGATTTTATTAATAGATTGCTGAACAAGAGAATCTGCTTTTTCAGCTCCTTTTTTTAAGTTTCCTTGAGTTACTTCAAATAATTTACTTTCAGCATCATCTAACAAGTCAAACACATCTACTGTTTCATCATAGGCATTTTCAATAATTTCAGAAGAAATAGTTATTAATGTTCGCTGTATATACTTTTGAAGAATAATTCTTGAGTGAAATTCAATATGTGCCGAAGAAGCTACTTTTTGTGTTAAATTAATTAAGTAGAAATCTCCACCAACTAATTCTAACTTTGCATTTTTTTTAAGCTGATTAGAAACCGATAATAAATCAATAGGTTCCGAATTTTGGAAAAGTGTATAAATAGCATTATAGATTTCTTGATGCCTCTTATCATAAAAAGCATCGGGATGTAAAATATCAATAACGGTATCAATCCCTTTTTTATCAATCATCATCGCTGCCAACACTGCCTCTTCTAAATCCAAAGCTTGTGGTGGTAACTTTCCTTTTTCTAAACTTATAATTCTTGATTTATCTATTTTAGTTCCTCTAACCGAATGCGTTTTCTCCATGGCGACAAAAGTAATTTTTTAGTCTGATATTTACTGTGGGTTTCTTAAACTTTCTTTATACACATTTTTTGTAAACAAAATTGTTATTAACTTGTTGATAACGTTTCTTCTTTCTTATTTTTGATGGCAATGAAATACTCTAAAACAACTTTAATTTTAACTTTTTTATTGCCTATACAAGTAATGATTGTGCAATATTTAAGCCAAAAACCAATATTTATAGAACGCTATTATAGTAATGGTATTTATCCCTACATAGCTAAAATACTCCGAATACTTTTAGGATGGATTCCTTTTTCATTTGGAGATGTATTAGGCTTACTACTCATTTTTATTTTTTGTAAAAACATTTATAAACTGTTTATTTCTAAATTTACAAATTTCATTCCTAAACTGCTACAGTTTACTGCATTTTTATCTGTTCTTTATTTTTGTTTTTACGCTTTCTGGGGATTGAATTATTTTAGGGAACCTTTGGCTAAAAGTTTAGCATTAGAGCAATCTAATTATACTACCGAACAATTAGAAACAACACTCATTAAAATCATTCCAAAACTTAACAACTCTCATTTTACTATTACTCAAAATGATACGATAGCTGTTACTGTTCCTTATTCTAGAAAACAAATGTATCACTTAGCCCCAAATGGTTTTAATGCATTAGCAAAAACATATCCACAATTATCATATACTGCACCTTCTATAAAAAGTTCGTTAGTTAGCTTATTACAATCTTATAATGGTACCTCAGGATACCTTAATCCAATAACCGGAGAAGCACAAGTAAACGACCTAATGCCTAAACCTGGATATCCTTCAACTACTTGTCATGAAATGGCGCACCAAATTGGATGGTCTGCTGAAAATGATGCTAATTTTGTTGGTTTTTTAGCCTGTATTTATAACAACGATAAGTACTTTCAGTATGCTGGTTACCGAATGGCTTTTCGATATTTAATTCAAGAGTTAACTCGTAGAGATAAAGAATTAGCCAAAACTATTAATAAAGGAGTTAACAAAGGTATTTTTAAAGATTATAGAAATAGTTATTTGCATTGGAAAAAATATGAAAACCCTATTGAACCTTACTTAAAAAAAGGGTATAATTCATATTTAAAAGCAAACAATCAAGCAAATGGTATTAAATCTTACAGTTATGTAGTAGATTTGCTAATCGCTTATTTTGAAAAACATCATAATTAAAATATTTCATGAGAATATATATACTTGTTATAGGATTTTTATTGATATGCTCTTGTAAATCTTCTGATTTAAAAAAAGACTTTATTTGTAATAACATTGGTTCTTTTAAAAATTTAAAAACTAATACCGATTTTAAAAAGCTTTTTACTGTTGACTTCCCTGAGCACTGGAAAGTGAATTTGTATTATGACAACGGACAGTCATCTATATACGCAGCAGATACTACAGTAAGTTTAACACAAGCTACTCTTTTAGATATTTCATTAATTCAATCTCCTATCTCTATAGATAATGCTTTTATTCAAAAAATTTCTACTGATAATTCTAATTTGAAACTAAAAGAAGTTAAGGGAAAATTATTTAAGCATTATGGCAACACTTCTTATTACAGTTTAGCTAACGGAAAAAAAGGAAAGTATAATTACCATATTCTAAACCTATTCAGCAAAGTAAGCGAAGCGAGTTTTTTGCATGTAAAAACAGAAATTTATGGTGATTCATTGGTTGATGACCGTATTTGTAAAGCCATAAAATTAATTGATGAAATACAATTGAAATAATTATTTTTGGCATTTAAAATTAAACTGATGAACAAACAACACATAATAGATAGATTTGTAAAGTACGTTACCATTGATACAGAAAGTGATCCTAACAATCCAGCTTTCCCTAGTACTGAAAAACAATGGGATTTAGCCAGAGTCCTTGAAAAAGAATTAAAAGAAATAGGAATGGAAGATGTTGAACTAGATGAAAACTGTTACATAATGGCAACACTCCCTAGTAACTTGGATTATGAAGTTCCAACTATTGGTTTTGTTGCACATATTGACACAAGCCCAGATTTTACAGGTGCAAATGTTAAACCACAAATTCACGAAAACTATGATGGTAGTGATATCATTTTGAATAAAGAGCAAAACATAGTTTTATCTCCTAGCTATTTTGAAGATTTACTTTTATATAAAGGACAAACTATTATTACTACTGATGGTACTACTTTATTAGGTGCCGATGATAAGGCTGGTGTTACTGAAATAGTTTCTGCAATGGAGTACTTAATTCAAAACCCAGAAATCAAACATGGTAAAATACGTATTTGTTTTACTCCAGATGAAGAAGTAGGAAAGGGAGCACACTTATTTGATGTTGAAAAATTTGGTGCTGAATGGGCTTATACTATGGATGGAAGCCAGATAGGAGAATTAGAATACGAAAACTTTAATGCTGCTAAGGCTGTAGTTACTATTAATGGTAAAATTGTACATCCTGGATATGCTTACGGCAAAATGATAAACTCAACATACATTGCGAGTAAGTTAATGAATGCTTTACCTGCTAATGAAGTTCCTGAAAAAACGAAAGGGTACGATGGTTTTTTCCATTTACATCATATGGAAGGTAAAGTAGAACAAACTACACTTTACTATATTATTAGAGATTTTGACAAAAATTTATTTGCACAACGTAAGCAAACTATGCTTGATACTGTTGCTGCTATAAATAAAGAACTAGGTAACGATTTAGTAGAAGTTGAAATTACAGATCAATATTATAATATGCGTGAAAAAGTAGAACCAATGATGCATATTGTTGATATCGCTGAAGAAGTGATGAAAGATATAGGAATTACACCGTTAATTAAACCGATTAGAGGTGGAACTGATGGTTCTCAATTATCTTACAAAGGGTTACCTTGTCCAAATATTTTCGCTGGTGGACACAACTTCCACGGACGTTATGAATTTGTGCCTGCTGAAAGTATTGTAAAAGCTAGTGAAGTCATTGTAGGTATTGCTCAAAAAGTATCTGAAAAATTCGCTTAATTTTAAGGTTATAAATAATATAAAGCATAAAAAATCCTGAGCAAATGCTCAGGATTTTTGCTTTATCAAGTTTGTTTTATAAGAACTCTCTCAATACAAACATACGGAATATCTAGCCTAAAATATTTTTCAAAGAGCTATTCGATACCGCATCGGGGAATGAAACTCTTGATTGCCCTTACGATTAAAAAATATAACGTAAACCTACTTGCATTTGCCAACGCGATAATAAACTACTATCTGGACTAAATGTTTTACTTAAGTTTTCATTAAAACTATAAATTGGTTCTTGTGTATAATCTCCACCTGGAAATGAAACTCCTAAAGGTTGTAAATTGTTAGGTTGCTGTACAACTCCCCATTCTGAATTTATTAAATTTCCTATGTTTAAAATATCTACACTTAATTGAATCGTATTTTGTTCCTCTGCTGATACATTAAAATTAAAATCTTGCAAAAACTTAACATCCCATTTTCCTCTCCAAGGCGCTAAAGCTCCATATCTTTCTACATATTGTCCTCTCCTAGAATTCAAATACTCATCTTGCTGAATATAATTTTCAAAAGCTGCTGCTTGCCCCGCTTCCACAAATTGCATTTGACTTAATTCTCCTACAGTTGGTACGTATAATAAATCATTAGCAAATGCTCCATCATTATTTATATCACCTCCATAAGTATAATTAAATCTCCCACCTTTAGCATACTCAAAAAATGTAGAAAGTGTTGTAGCAAACTTTCCTTTTCCATATTCAAATCTTTTAGAAGCTATTCCTATAACTCTGTGTGTATCTCCATATTTTGAATAAGTCAACACATCATTATTTGCATTTCCCACAACTGGATTAAACGCAAAAGCATCTCCTGTTATTTCCGCCTCAATAGAGTTAACATCTTGAGCATTTAAATAACTATAGGCTATGTTTGCATACAATCCGTTTTTAAATCTTTTTTCTACTTTAAAAGAAGCATTGAATACTCTCCCTTTATCTGAATTTGTAAATACATAGGCATTGTTTCCTTTGGTTGTATAATACTCTCTATTATCTACTCCTTTTAAGCGTTCTGTTGGGTTTCTTAACCCCCAGTTTTGTACATGAGCTCCATTAATATCTTTGGTATATGCTAAGTCTGCTGTTAATGTTAAGCCATTTTCAAACCTATAGTCCCCTCCAATGTTAGATCTCCATACTTGTGGAAATTTAAAGTCAGGATCAACAATTTGAAAGAATCCATCATCAGCTCCACTAATTTGATTTCCTAACCACACAAAAGGTAAACGACCGGTAAATACACCGGTTCCACCACGAATTTGTAATTTACTTTCATTATTAATATTCCAATTAAACCCTAACCTAGGTGAAATCAACCACTCATTAGTTGGCATTTTAGTAGAGTTTAAATTTACTTCTTCATTGGTATTGGGATTAAAGTATAGTACAGAATTATCTCTAGTTGCTCCATTTTCAGTATCAATATATTTTTGAACTAAACTAGAAGTATCAAAATACAATGGCTTATCAAAACGAACTCCATAAGTTAACTTCAATGATTCATTTACTTCCCATTCATCTTGAACATAAAAAGCCAATTGCCCAACATTCAACTCAGCTAGCTTCCATCCTCCATCATTTCCTGCTCCTTTTCTATTGAATGTATTAAACGCATTATTTGTTGCTGTTAAATATTGATCTACTAAACCTCCTGGCTGAGCATTAGACAAAAATGTTGCAACATCAGGATAAGGATTAAATATTCCAAAGTACGGAAATACTCCTAAACTAAAAGACTCGTAATTAGTTAGGTTAAAAGAATTTTCAAACATAAATTTTTCAAAAGAGAAACCAACGGTGAATGTATGATCTTCTTGGAAAAAATTCATGTTGTTAGTCAATTGAAAAACGCGTTGATCTAATACATTATTAATTGAAAAAGGTTCGTGTCCTGCAATAATATGATTACTTCCACTTCCATCTTGAATTGTAATTATTGGAGCTGGTTTAGATAATGGTGTTCTAAAATCATCAAAATAGGTATATCCTACTTGTAATTTATTTGTTGTGGTTTCATTAAATGTAGAATTTAACTCTAATAAAAATGAATCAATGTTATTTGTAATCTCATATCCTGAGTTTTCAAATTGTAAAACATTTGCCCCTGGACCTCTAACTCCTAATGCTGTTGGATGAGCTGGTTTTTCTTTTGAAGCTCTTAAAAAGTTATAAATTAAAGCTAATCTGTGATTTTTATTAACATTCCAATCTAATTTAAACACTCCTTTAGTTGAACCTGATTCGTATGTAAAATCTTTGTAGGCTCCTGTATTATAACCTAACCTACTTAAGGCATCACTTACAGCCATTAAATCTGTTTCTAAAACAGACGATTCATTAACTGCCATAGTACCATCTTGATTATCTGGCACCCAACCATTGGTTCCTAAATCTTCTCTTTTATCTTTTTCAAAATTTGCAAAGAAAAATAATTTGTCTTTTACAATAGGTCCTCCTAAACTAACTCCATACTGACTTTGACTTAACTTAGGTTTCACTACATCTTCCCCATTAATTCTTCCTCCAGTCATGTCTTGATTTCTATAAAAACCATAAACGGTACCTTTAAATTCATTAGTTCCACTCTTAGTTACAGCATTTACAGATGCGCCTGTAAAACCAGATAATGTAACATCATAAGGCGCTGTTGCTACAGATATCTGTTCTATAGCATCTAAAGAAATAGGTTGTGAACTTGTTTGTCCGCCTGGTGTTGCGGCATCTAACCCAAATGGATTATTAAAAATTGAACCATCTAAAGAAAAGTTATTAAACTGATCATTTTTACCTCCAAAAGACCCATTGCTCGCAGTTGGTTCTAACCTTGTAAAATCAGATGCTGAACGAGAAATAGTTGGTAAGGTTTTCAATTGTACTGCACTAACACTTGTCTGTGCTCCTGTTCTATCACTATTAAAAGTTTGGTTTTTACTACTTGAAATTACTACTTCTTCTAATTCTTCTCCTCCTTCTACTAATTTTCCATTAACTATAGTTGTTTTCCCTAATGTCAAGTAAACATTATTTACTTCATAAGTTTTGAAACCCACAAAACTAAAAACTATTTTATAAGGACCTCCTACCCTTAAGTTAGGAATAGTATACCGTCCATTCTCTTGTGAAATGGCACCAGAAAGTGTTCCTGTCGGAACATGTTCTACAGCAATGTTAGCTCCAAATAAAGGTAGCTCAGCACCGTCTGTAACGATTCCTTTTATCTTAGATGTTGTTACCTGTGCAAAGGCTGACAAACTCGCTAAAAACAAAACGAATACAGCTATTTTTTTCATTTGATTACGTTTAAGTTAATGTATCAAAATTAAAAAATTAATTAACACTACTTTAACGTTTTTATTACTTTTAGCTTAAAAATGAATTATTGCTTATACTTCAACTAAACTTTTATTATCTATACCTTTAATATCATAAAAAAATGAGACTCTTACAAAGTCTCATCTTATTTTTAATCTAAATCAAAACGTATTCCTAATGATATATTTCTTGTTTCGGAATTTTTGAACAGAGGATTTAAATCGTACTTAACATACAAACCTATACTTTGATATGAGAGATATGTACTCAATCCATAATTAAGCGTATTCATATTAAAATCACCTTTTTGAACCTCCTCAACATTTACTCCTTTAGAATTTTCGTACTCCAAATATTGTCTTGTTCCGAGTTTAAAGCCAAAGAAACCACCTATTCCAAAACGTATTGCGTCATGTGAATTATCAATTATTCTATCATTAGAGAGTTTTTCATTTTTTGAGAAATCAATTTCTAAATGCATTGGGAATATCATCTGTACATGTCTCAACCTATTTTCTGATAAAGAAAATGTACTTACCTCTAAATTAGTTTGATCATTGTTTACTACATGTATTTGATTCGATTTTGCTCTTAAATTGTTCCATAAAAATGATACTCCATATTTAAAATAGGCTTTTGACGGCTCTTCTTTTAGTCTTGTTTTAAAAGTAAAACCCAATTCATAAAAATGCGATTGCCAAAACTTGTATTCTGAATTATTTAATGACCCAACCTTATTATTTTCCAAAACATTGTTAACCCCCATAGCAAATACAAATTGTGAGGTGGTTCTTTTTCCATATTTTTTTTGTTTTCCTTCTTTATCAAAAATCACCAAATCTTTATCAAAAACTCTAATTTTAAAGGATTCTTCATTTTCATCTTTACTTACAATTACTCCATTTGTTTTATCTTGAACTAATTGTTGTAGCTTTTGCTCTTGAACACTTACTTTTTCCTCTATTTGATTTGCATGAAAATCAGCTTCTTTCTTTTTTAGCTTTTCAGCTTCTTCATAAGTAATTTCATTATTAGATAATTGCTCATTAATTTTTTTCAATTTTTCTTTTAGTAATTTTTTTTCTCCCTTAGTAATTTCATCTATTTTTTTAGATATTTTACTAACCTCATCTTCAAATGTTTTTTCTTGTGAAAAGGCAATAGCTGCACTTAACAACATTACTAGTAGTAGTGTTATTCTTACCATCTTTTTTAAATTTTAAATATGTTTTAGTTTATTTTTTTACTGTAGAATCTCATTCCTTATTCCTGTCTGCAACTGCCATTGCTATGTCAGAAATTTTTAATTTAATCTTATAAATCAGGTTTCCTCTAAAATTATCTTTTAAAATACTTTCTTCTGCTTCAGCCAGTAATACTTCAGGGTTAATTGTAAGTAAATTAGATTTTTTTAACTCTACCTTTATAGTATCAAGCACATTACTTCTTTTCAATTTATTTTTAGCATAATATTCTTTTACCTCTTTTGAGCTATGTGTAACCGCATATAATAAATCCGCTCCTTTTACTTGAATCCTATTTTGTTTCAAAGGAAGAAGTTCTTTACTCTCAAATTCTTCTTTTACAATTAACTTATCTTCATTTCTCAGAATTCTCTTTTTAACTTCAATTTTAGTTTCAATTTCTTTTTCAAATCTAATAGTATCTTTAATCTTATTTTTTTTAGGCTTAGTATGCAATTCACTAACTACTAATACTGTTTCTAGTACATACTCCGTCTTACCTTTTATGAACTCAATATTTTTAGCTTGTAAATTAATAGCTTCTACCTTATCTTTTGTAATTGATTTAAAAAGTAGCATCCCAGTACTCATCAATAAAATAATGCTCGCTATATACTTAAATACATGCTTTTTTTGTTTATTATTTCTTTTAACTTCCTCCTCTTCTAACTTATAACTCAAACGTTCCCACGCTGAAGAAGATGGTTTAATTTCTCTTTGAGCTAACTTATCTTTAAAAACCGTATCTAACTTATTATCTTCCATCATTTTCTATCGAATTCATTTTAATATAATTTGCCTGTAACCACTTTCTAGCTTTAAATAGTTGTGATTTAGATGTACTTTCAGAAATTTGAAGCTTTTTTGCTATTTCTGAATGTTTATAACCTTCTATAGCATATAAATTAAACACTACTTTATAGCCTTCAGGTAAAGTATCAATAAGCTTTTGAATATCTTCTACATTCGTGTTTTCTAGGTTAGATACTGAAAAATCATTAAACACGAACTCTTCTTCTGTCAAATCAAAAACCTGTTTTTTTCTAATGTAAGTTAAACAAGTATTTACCATAATTCTACGAATCCACCCTTCAAAACTCCCTTCATTTTTAAACTTATTAATATTGGTAAAAACTTTAAAAAAACCAGATAACATCATTTCTTCTGCATGATGATTGTCTCTTACATACCTTCTACACACACCAAGCATTTTTGGAGAATACTGCTCAAAAATTATTTTTTGAGCTTCTCTATCTTGCTTTACTGCTTTTTTAATAAGCATTTTGGTGTTATGTAAATCTATTACTTTCAAGTTTTCTTTATCGATTTTTTACCGTTCTCAAATATAAAGACGATTCTTTTTAAAAAAAGGTTGCCTAGTAAATTAAAAACTCTCCAACTTTTTTCAAAATTGGAGAGTAATTACTAAAAATTAGAATGATAAATACGGGGGTGATTACTAATTTTTTGCTCAACGCGTAGCAAATTTAAATACTATCAAATCAAATCAAAATAGGAAAAACACTTATTAACAAAACTTTAAAGTCAAGTCACATTTTTTTATTATTAATTTATATTATCAGATATTTGCACTACTAAATTTGATTGATGAATTTTATTATATACGCCATAACTTATCCTTTAGCTTGGTTATTATCCATATTACCAATGCCTATTTTATATATAATTTCTGATTTTTTTTATCTTATAGTTTATTACGTAGTTGGATACAGAAAAAAAGTAGTGATTAATAATTTAAGAATGGCCTTTCCAGCTAAAAGCGACAAAGAAATAACTAAACTTAGTAAAGCTTTCTTTAAACATTTTATTGATTTAATGTTTGAAAGTATTAAAATGTTCTCAATAAGCGAAAAGGAAATGCTAAAACGTTACAAGTCTATCAATGTTGAACTGGTAAATAATCTAGCTAAAAAAGGTAAAAGTATAATTTTAGTAGGTGCACACAAAGGAAACTGGGAATGGTCTTCTAGCTTACCTCTAGTAATAGATATTCCTGTATATGCAGCTTATACTAAATTAGCCAATCCTTACTTTGAAAAAAGAATCAAAAAAACAAGAACACAATTTAATATTGGAGGTATTAAAAGTACTGAAATAGTAAAAAAAATTCATCAAAAAGAAAGTAATAAAGAACAGGCTGCATACTTATTATTAAGTGATCAATCTCCCATGTTACACAAAGCTCATTATTGGCAGAAGTTTTTTAACATTAAAGTACCTGTACATACAGGTGCGGAAATGCTAGCTAAAAGATATGATTTTGCTGTAGTAAATTACAGTGCAAGAAAAGTTAGAAGAGGGTATTACGAAACTGAATTTACATTGATTACTGAAACACCTAAAGATTTAGGTAATTTTGAGATCACTGATAAATACCTATCTATAACAGAAGATTCTATTAAAGACCAACCTGCGTATTATTTATGGTCCCATAAAAGATTCAAACACAAAGACAGGTATGATGAATGGCTCGCTTCCAGAAAAAAATAAGATTCTCATAACTTTATCTACTCAGAGATATTCATATGTTAATAAAACTCATTTTTTAGTGGATTTTATGTAGCTTTATAAGCTATAAAATTACACACCAAAAATGAAAAAAATAACCTTACTAACATTATTAAGCACTGCTTTTATAGTTTCCTGTAAAACAGAACCTAAAGAAATTTCAAAAAACAAACCTGACACATCAGCTGTAGAATATCAAAAAGATTCTACTAATATTAAACACCTTTTCAATACAGCCTTAACCGATGGTAAATCTTATGAATGGTTAAGAGATCTTACCACTAATATTGGCGGAAGGTTATCTGGTTCTAAAGAAGCTGAACAAGCTGTAGTTTGGGGTGAAAAATTAATGGAAGAAGTTGGACTTGATTCTGTGTGGCTTCAGCCAGTAATGGTTCCACATTGGGTTAGAGGAGAAAAAGAAAAAGCCAGCTATATGCATAATGGAAGCTCTTTTAATGTTCCCATTTGTGCTCTAGGCTTCTCTATAGCTACACCTAATAATGGAATTACTGCCGAAGTAATTGAAGTAAAAAGTTTAAAAGAAGCTAAAACTCTTGGAGAAAAAGCTAAAGGAAAAATTGTTTTTTATAATGGTGCCTTTGACAATACTTTAATAAATACATTTAAAGCTTATGGCGGCTGTGTAGGACAGCGATATGCTGGTGCAGCTGCAGTAGGAGAATTTGGAGCTGTTGGTGTTATTGTTCGTTCAATGACCAATGGTATTAATGATTATCCACATACAGGTAGTATGAGCTATGGAGAGTTACCAAAAGAACAACATATTCCAGCAGCGGCTATTAGCTCTAGAGCTGCTGAAAATTTAAGTAAACACTTAAAAGAAAACCCTAACCTAAAATTCTACTTTAAACAAAGTTGTAAAACATTACCAGACGCTCCTTCTTTTAATGTAGTAGGACAAATTAATGGTAGTAAAACCCCTGATAAAATTATGGTTGTTGGAGGGCATTTAGACTCTTGGGATTTAGGAGATGGAGCACATGATGATGGCACAGGAATAGTACAGTCTTTAGAAGTAGCATACTTATTCAAAAAAAATGGAATTAAACCAAAAAACACCTTACGTGTAGTATTCTTTATGAATGAAGAAAACGGCTTAAGAGGCGCTACAGAATATGCTCGTTTAGCTAAAGAAAATAAGGAAATACATATTAGCGCACTAGAATCTGATGCTGGTGGGCATACACCTAGAGGCTTTTCTATTGAAGCTAATGAAAAAAATAATAAACTAGTAAAAAGCTGGAAAAAATTACTAGCTCCATATGGTTTACATGACTTTACCACTGGAGGTAGTGGTGCTGATATTGGCCCTTTAAAAGATGAACATGTTACCTTAGTAGGATACAGACCCGACCCGCAACGTTATTTTGACTACCACCATACAGTTACCGATACTTTTGATAAGGTTAACAAAAGAGAACTGGAACTTGGTAGCGCTTCAATGGCCAGTATTATTTATTTAATGGATAAGTATTTATACACTAATGAGGCTTTAAAACCTTAAAACTGATTAAAAAACGGAATAAAAGCTTTAATTTTATTCCGTTTTTTAATCATTACTAATGAAATATTTTACCCTTTCTCTAAAAATCCTTCTAGCTATTTTACTTATTTACGGAGGATTTAATCATTTTTACAAACCTGATTTCTATAACGGGTTCATTCCTGATTTTTTACCTAAACTAGCTATCAACTATATATCTGGTGCTATAGAACTACTATTAGGTATTGGACTTTTTATCAAAGGACTATCAAAAAATGCTGCTTTTGGCATTTTTTTACTGATGATCGCTTTTCTTCCCATTCATATTTGGGACGCTTTTAAAGAAAACCCTGCTATTGGATCTAAAACAGCTGCTTATATCAGAATTGTGATGCAATTTATTTTTATTGGATGGACTTATTTTATATATCAAAAAGAAACCAAATAAACCTTATGAAAAAAACTACGATACTACTAACTGCTTTATCTCTTATATTTATTTCATGTAAGCAGCAAAAAAAAGTAGATTTAATTATTACCAATGCTAATATTTATACGGTAAATAATAACTTTGAAAAAGCACAAAGCTTTGCCGTACACGAAGGTAAATTCGTAGCTATTGGGACCAATGAAGAAATTCAAAAAAAATACACTTCTCTCAACACTATTAATGTTGAAAAAAAGGCTCTATTTCCGGGTTTTATAGATGGCCATTGTCATTTCTATGGTTTAGGCTTACAGCAACAAAAAGTAAATTTGGTTGGAACAACTAGCTATGATGACGTACTTCAAAAATTAATAGCTTTTCAAAAAGAAAAAAACACTTCTTTTATTACTGGTCGTGGATGGGATCAAAATGATTGGCCTGTAAAAGAGTTTCCTACTAAAGAAAAATTAGACAGTATTTTCCCTAACACTCCTGTAGCTATTAATAGAGTTGACGGACACGCTATGCTAGTTAATCAAAAAACAATGGATTTAGCTGGGATTACTATAAATTCAGCAATTTCTGGCGGTGAGTTTTTAAAAAAAGATGGTAAACTCACAGGAGTACTTATTGATAATGCCATGAACTTTGTTAACGTACCTCAACCCAATAAAAAAGAACAAATACAGGCTTTAAAAGATGCTGAAAAAATCTGTTTTAGTCTTGGCCTTACCACTGTTGATGATGCTGGACTAGACAAACAAGTTATTGAGCTAATTGATAGTCTACAGCAAACTGGCGATTTAAAAATGAGAATTTATGCCATGATTTCTAACAATCAAAAAAACCTTGATTATTATTTACCAAAAGGAATCATTAAAACAGACAAATTACATGTTCGTTCTGTAAAAGTATATGCCGACGGTGCTTTAGGCTCTAGAGGTGCAGCTTTAAAAGATGAATACGCTGATAAAAAAGGGCATTTTGGTGCTTTAGTAAACTCTTACAGCAACCTTAAAAACTTAGCTAACAGAATTGCTAATTCAGAATACCAAATGAATACACATGCAATTGGTGATTCAGCCAATTATATTATGCTTAAAACCTACAATGAAGTTCTAAAGGATAAAAAAGATAGACGTTGGCGTATTGAACATGCTCAAGTGGTAGATTTAAAGGATTTCGATTTATTCAAAAATGTACTTCCATCTATACAACCTACTCACGCAACATCAGATATGTATTGGGCAGAACAGCGCGTAGGTGAACAACGTATTCAAGGAGCCTATGCTTATAAACGTTTATTAAAACAATACGGAAAAGTAGCTTTAGGAACAGATTTTCCTGTTGAACATGTAAACCCATTCTACACATTTTATGCCGCTGCCATTAGAAAAGATTTAAAAGGATATCCTGAAAAAGGTTTTCAAATGGACAACGCTTTATCTAGAGAAAATACTTTAAAAGGAATGACTATTTGGAATGCCTATGGAAACTTTGAAGAAAATGAAAAAGGAAGTATTGAAATAGGTAAAGTTGCAGATTTTATCATTCTTGATAAAGATATTATGAAAGTTGATGGAAAAGCTATTCCAGATACTAAAGTATTAGCTACTTATATTAATGGTGAAAAAGTAAACTAATTATAACTATATAAAAAATCTCTTGCATTTTAAACGCAAGAGATTTTTAGTATTTATTTTTCAACTTAAAAAACTTCTCTTAGCCTTTAACTGAAGCTACAAACCTCTCAATACCTTCAGTTCCATTTTTATCTAAAGCCTTAATAAAAGCCGAACCAATAATGGCACCATTAGCATAACTACATGCTGTTGTAAATGTTTTATTATCTGAAATACCAAAACCTACAATGAGTTTACTTTGTAAATTCATTGCTTTTATTCTATTAAAATAAGCAACCTGCTCATCTGTCACCTCTCCTTTTGCTCCTGTAATTGATGCTGAAGCTACTACATAGATAAATGTTTCTGTTAAGCTATCAATTTTCCTAATACGTGCATCCGATGTATGTGGTGTTATTAAAAACACATTAGTAATTCCGTATTTCTGAAATAAAGCCTGATAATGACTCTCATACTCTACCATTGGTAAATCAGGAATAATGATTGTATCTATTCCACTATCTTTTACCTTTTGGCAAAAAGCATCTTCACCATATTTGATTATTTGATTTACATATCCCATTAACACCAACGGCGTAGTATTTGTTTCTTTTATGGCTTGTAATTGCTTAAAAACTACATCTAGATTCATTCCATTTTTTAAAGCAATAGAACTACTATGCTGAATTGTTGGACCATCTGCTAAAGGATCAGAATAAGGCAAACCTACCTCTATAAAATCTACTTTATTATTGCTTAGTTCCTCAATAATTTTTGTTGTATCATCTAACTTAGGAAAGCCAGCTGTAAAAAAGATAGACAATAAATCGTTGTCTTTTTGACTAAATGTTTTTTGTAATGAATTCATTATTGTTCTTTTTAACTCTCTAAATGCTTGATATACGTTTCTAAATCTTTATCTCCTCTTCCTGATAAATTAATCACAATTGTTTGGTCTTTTTGCAAATCCATTTTTGGTAATACCGCTAAGGCATGTGCTGTTTCTAAAGCAGGAATAATGCCTTCTATTTTGGTTAACTCATAAGCTGCTTGCAAAGCTTCTTTATCCGTTGCATTCATAAACGTTGCTCTATTACTTTCATGTAAAAAAGCATGTAGCGGACCTACCCCTGGATAATCCAATCCAGCTGAAATAGAATAAGGCTCTACTATTTGTCCATATTCATCTTGCATTAAAATAGTTTTACTCCCATGGATTACGCCAACCTCACCTAACTGAGAAGTTGCAGCACTTTCTCCTGAATTTACACCTAATCCAGCAGCTTCTACCGCTATTAATTCAACATCTTCATCATCTAAATAATGATAAAAAGCGCCCGCTGCATTACTTCCTCCTCCAACACAAGCTATAATAGCGTCCGGATTTTCTTTTCCTGTTTGTTCTTTTAATTGCACCTTCATTTCTTCCGAAATTACTGCTTGTAAACGAGCCACCATATCAGGATATGGATGTGGACCTACTACAGAACCTATTAAATAATACGTATCTGGATTTTGAATCCAATAACGTATTGCCTCATTTGTAGCATCTTTTAACGTTTTACTTCCGCTGGTAGCAGGCACTACTTTAGCGCCTAACATTTTCATACGTGCTACGTTGGGTGCTTGACGTTTAATATCAGTTTCTCCCATAAACACAATACACTCTAAGCCCATTAATGCACAAACAGTTGCTGAAGCAACCCCATGCTGACCCGCTCCAGTTTCTGCTATAATCTTGGTTTTCCCTAGATGTTTTGCTATTAATATTTGTCCAATTGTATTGTTTACCTTATGTGCTCCTGTATGATTTAAGTCTTCTCTCTTTAAATAGATTGTAGCTCCATATTTTTCAGACAATCGTTTTGCTAAATACAAAGGGCTTGGACGACCAACATAATGCTTTAATAAATCTTTATATTCTTTTTGAAAAGCTTCTGAGTTAATAATTTCTATATAGTTATCTTCTAACTCTTTTACATTTGGGTACAATAGTTCAGGAATAAAAGCGCCCCCAAACTGTCCGTAATACCCATTTTCATCTGGTTGAAATTTCATTGCTTGTTGTGTTGTTTTATTGTTCGTTGCTAACCAACTAATAGTTGTTTCTTAAATTTCTTTAATCTATCTATTTCTTTCTTTCCTGGCGCAGATTCAAACTTACTGTTTACATCTAATGCCACACAATATGCTGCTGCTGGTGTTTGTAAAAATGATTGTACCTCTTTTACCTCTTGTAAACCTATTCCACCACTTAAAAAATACGGTTTAGTTGAATTGTACCCTTTTAATACTTCCCAATTAAAAGTTACACCATTACCGCCTCTTTCTTTACCTTTAGTATCGAATAAAAAGTAATCTACCACCTCTTCATAAGGCTTTAAAGTGTCAAAATCAAATTCATCTTTAATTCCGAAAACTTTAATGATTTTAATGGTGTCCTGAACTCGTTTTGACTTCTTCTGCTGAGCTGCCAAATCAAGTTGTGCTTGGCTATACGCTTCTTTTAATTTTTGAATATACGCTACAGATTCATCTCCATGTAATTGCAATGCTTGTAACTTATATTCTTGTGCTAACGATACAACAATCTCAGGATACTCATTCACAAAAACACCTACTTTTTTTATGTTTTTAGGAACTTCTGGAATAATTCCTTCAAAGTTTCTTTTGGATTTTTCATAGAAAATAAACCCTAAGTAATCTGGTTGTAACGCCGCTACTTGTTGGATATTCTCTACATATTTCATTCCGCAAACCTTTAATTTCATGAAAGTTTCCTTTTATTATAATTATACAATAAACTTATTGAGTTAAAATAATCCGACCCAAAAGAAACTACTCTTACATCTTTTATTGAAAACTCTACATCAAAATCTAAATCTATAGTACCCTTTGAAGTAATAGAATCTATATAAAAAGATTCTTTATTTACTTCTTTCAAAATCCCATAAAATAATTCATCTTCTATTTCATCTTGAAACTCAAAACATCCATATTTCTCTTCTACCCACTTCAAAAACTCAATAGTACTCTTAAAATCAAAATTTTCTGGATTCTCAAATGTCAAATTTTTTAATTCCAAAACTTTTTGTAATACAGGATTCTCATCAGCTATACGTTCTTCAATATATTCTTTCTTGATAAGTTTGTAACCATCAACTTGAAAATCTACGGGTATACTTTTAACCAATATCCACTCTTCATTTTCATCAAGGAAAACACCTAACTCTTCCTCTTCCCAATCTTTAATTTTATACCTCTCTATTTTCATGGTTGTTATAAATTTTTATTATCTAATTTGACTAATAAATTCTTGACATGACAACCCTGGATTTTCAGTCTTCATAAAGTTTTCTCCTATTAAAAATCCTTGAAAACCATATTCTTTTAATCCTGTAATAATTCTAGGATCTGAAATACCACTTTCTGAAACTTTTACCGCACTATCAGGAATTTGATTTGCTAATGCAATAGAATGATCTAAATCTACCTCAAAAGTTTTTAAGTTTCTATTATTGATTCCTATAATTTTATTATCTAAATCATTAATCTTATCCAAGTCTTCTTGCGTATGTACTTCATACAATACCTCTAGACCTAAATCTGTAGCTAACTGCCCATAATTTCTAAGTTCTTCAGCAGTTAAGCAAGTAGCTATTAACAAAACAACATCAGCTCCTATTGCCTTTGCTTCTACTATTTGAAAACCATCTACTACAAAATCTTTTCGTAAAATTGGTTTTTGTTGATTAATAGTTCTTGCCTCCATTAAATCTGCCATAGTGCCTCCAAAAAAAGAAGTATCCGTTAAAATAGATTGTGCCGCTACATTAGCCTCTAAATACCCTTCTGTTACTTCTTGAATGGTTGCTTTATCATTAATCACTCCTTTAGATGGTGACTGACGTTTAAACTCAGCAATAATTCCTGTAGAATATTTATCTGTTAACGATGCTTTTAACGAAAATGATGGTATTTTAAAATTAGGACTCTCCACTAATTTCTTTACTGGAACCTCAGCTTTTATTTTAGCTACTTCCTTCTTTTTAAATGCTACTATTTTATCTAAAATTGTCATATTTAATTCTAAATTTTAAATTATGAATAGTTTTTTGAATGTTACTTTTTGTATAATTTTAACTGTTCTCGATAATTTTTTACTCCGTTAACACTTCATAAAAAACACTCGAACTGACATGCGTAAAAAACTTATTCGTAAATAATATGATTCTTTTTCATTATTCATAATTTGTAATTCTTATTTCTTTACTAACTTATTTAAACAATCCTTTGCTTTTAACCCAAATAAAGATGTTTTTGCTTCTTCAAAAGCATCTTCAAAAGACTTCGTTTCATCTACAATAGTTAAAGCAAAAGCTGCATTTGTCAATACTACATTGTTTTGTGCTTCTGTTCCCTTTCCATTTAATATGGTCTTAAATATTTTAGCAGCATCTTCTACTGAATTCCCTCCATAAATATCCGATTGTAGCACTTGCTTTTGCTGTAAATCTTGCGGCATTATCAACTGTTCTCCATTTTTAGTAAACAACTTAAATCCGCCCGTTAATGAAATTTCATCATACCCATCTAAAGCGTGTACAATTCCATAGTTTGTATTTTCTTCTTGTAAAATATAATTATACAGTCTGGCAACCTCTAAATTAAATGTTCCTAATAATTGGTTTTGTGGTGAACTTGGGTTTACCAACGGCCCCAACATATTAAAAAACGTTTTTAGTTTTAAAGCTTTTCTTACTGGCCCTACTGCTTTCATTGCTGGGTGAAACTTTGGCGCATGTAGAAAACAAATATTAGCTTTTTCTAAATGTAATTTTAGCGTTGCTTCATCGTTTGTAAACTCATAACCAAAACTCTCCAACATATCTGATGAACCTGACTTGGAAGACACAGAGTAATTCCCGTGTTTAGCTACTTTTTGCCCTGTACCTGCTACAACAAATGAAGTTAAGGTTGAAATATTAAAAGTATCTTTTCCATCTCCTCCAGTTCCAACAATATCAATTGTATTATATTCAGATAAGTCTACTTTTATAGCTAACTCTAATAAAGCTTCTCTAAACCCTGCTAATTCATTCGCAGTAATAGGACGCATCATAAATACAGTTAAAAAAGAGGCTAAATGTGCTTCATTGTATTTTTCTTCAGCTATTTCAATGAGTATTTGCTTGGCTTGTTCTTTAGACAAACGTTTATGTTGATACAGTTCGTTTAGTATTTCTTTCATTGTAAAGCTTTTTATTGGGTTACTGCTATTGAATCTATAAAATTTCTTACCAATTGCTCTCCTACTTCTGTTAAAATACTTTCTGGATGAAATTGTACTGCACTTATTGGATATTCTTTATGACGAATAGCCATGATCTCACCATCTTCATCTACCGCAGTAATCTCCAAAGTATCTGGCAAGTTTTCTTTAGAAGCAATCCATGAATGATAACGAGCTGCTGGAAAAACTGTTGGTACATTTTTAAATATAACAGCTTCCTTTTGGATTACTTTCATATCTGTAGCTACCCCATGAAACACTTCATTCATATTAATAATGGTTCCTCCAAAAACTTCGGTAATTGCTTGTAAACCTAAGCACACACCAAAAATTGGTAACTTACCAGCATAAGTTTTAATTACTTCTTTTAAAATACCTGCTTCATCAGGAATTCCAGGCCCTGGAGATAATATGATTAAATCATAAACTCCTACTTCTTCTATACTTATTTCATCGTTCCTATACACATCAGGAAATTTATCCGTGATTTTTTCTACCATGTGTACTAAGTTGTATGTAAACGAATCGTAATTATCTAATATTAATATTTTCATAAGTTGAGTATTGAGATATTAGTATTGAGTATGGAGACTTTAACAAGCTCTATACTTACTACTTAATACTTTGTTATATATTTTCTGCCAATAGTAATGCTTTCTTTAACGCTGCTAATTTATTATTTACTTCTTGTAATTCATTTTCTTCACTAGAATGAATTACAATTCCTGCTCCTGCTTGGTAGTAAAGTACATTTTGTTTACTTACAAATGAACGAATAGCGATGGCTAAATTTACAGAACCATTTAGCCCTATTATTCCCACTGCTCCTCCGTAAAAACCTCTAGATTGGTTTTCATAAGTATCAATTAACTGCATTGCCTTGTATTTTGGAGCACCACTTAAAGTTCCGGCAGGAAAAGTGTCTCCCACAATTTTTATTGGATTTCCTTTTATTTTTCCTTGTACTGTAGAAACCAAGTGTATTACGTGACTAAAATATTGTACTTCTTTAAACACCTCAACCGTTACATTATCTGCATGCTTACTTAAATCATTTCTAGCTAAATCTACTAGCATTACGTGTTCGGCAGTTTCTTTTTTATCTTCAGATAATTTTTTACCTAACTTAATGTCTTCTGCCATATCACCCGTTCTTCTAAACGTTCCTGCAATTGGGTTAATAATAGCTTTCCCTTCATTTATCTTAATTTGTGCTTCTGGTGAAGATCCCATTAATTTAAAACTTCCATAATCAAAGTAAAACAAGTATGGCGATGGATTTATAGAACGTAATGCTCTATATACATTGAACTCATCTCCTTTAAATTTCTGTTGAAATTGACGCGATAGCACTAATTGAAATACATCTCCTCGTTTACAATGAGACTTTGCTTTTCTTACATATTCTTTAAACTCTTCATTAGTACAATTAGAAGTTTCTTCTCCAGAAATTTCAAAAGATTGTGTATTAAAAGCCTGAGCCTTTATAATAGTTTCTATTTCTTGTATTCTTGAAGCTTCTCCTTCTTCTACATTTTCTATCAATACCATTTCATCATTAAAATGATTGATAGCAATAATAAAACGGTAAAAACTATACTGCATCATTGGAATTGCTGATGGTGCTTCCTTTACATTTAGTTTTATCGTTTCAAAATACTGTACACTGTCATACGTAGTGTATCCATATAAGCCATTAAAAGACTTTATAGACTCCTCACAATTTAGGTTAATTGTTTTTGTAAAATCGTTAAATAAAGCATCAAAATTTTTATTGATTGTTTGCCTACTTAGCTCCTTCCCTTTTACTTGAACGGTAAACTCATTTTTATCTGCCTTCATGCCTATTAAAGGCTCAATACAAATAAAAGAAAAACTCTCTTCTTTACTGTGATAATCTGAACTTTCTAATAACAATGTGTTTGAATACTTATCCCTAAGTCTCAAATATAAACCTACAGGAGTTACTGTATCCGCTAATTGCTTTTTAGAAATAGTGTTAAATTGTATTGGTTTCATTATTTAGTTGTGTGTTAAAACAAAAAAGGCTTATCGTGAGATAAGCCTTTTAATTTATTTTTTACATATATCAGGTACGCCCACTTAATTTGAGTTAAGAGAGTTCCACCACCATATGTTGTTTTGCATTTTCATTATGGGACAAATTTATAACAGATTTTTAATTATCCAAACTTTATTTTTAAATAATTCTAACGATTTAACAAAAAGTAATATTATCAAGCATCAAAACACCAAAACAATTACAAATTAAAACAAAACCACACTTTTTTACTTCATTTTAAAACTAATACATGTTTTTTAGTTTATAAAAACAAACTTTATACCGTTGTTTGCAATGTGATTTGAAACAATAAATCAATTTCAAGTTATAATCTATAATTAAAAAGAACTAAAAATATAAAAGAATATAATTATGTGTGGAATTGTTTGCGCTTTTGACTTAAAGGAGAAAACAGAAGTTTTAAGACCTCAGCTTTTAGAAATGTCTAAAAAAATTAGACATAGAGGACCAGATTGGAGTGGTATTTATAGTAATGATAAAGCAATTATGGCGCATGAGCGTTTAGCTATTGTAGATCCTACTTCAGGGCAACAACCTTTATTTAGTGAAGATAAGAGATTTGTGTTAGCAGCTAACGGGGAAATATATAATCATAAAGAAATTAGAAAAGAACTAAAACAAGAACATACGTTTTTAACAAAGTCTGATTGTGAAATTATCTTGGCTTTGTATAAAGAAAAAGGAGAGGCTTTTTTAGATGATTTAAATGGTATTTTTGGTTTTGCAGTTTACGATACTGAAACTGATGAATACCTAATTGCTAGAGATCATATGGGAATTATTCCTTTATATATGGGATGGGATAAAAAAGGTACTTTTTATGTTGGGTCTGAATTAAAAGCTTTGGAAGGGTACTGTAATAAAATTGAAGTATTTCCTCCGGGACATTACTATACTAGAAAAGGTGGTTTACAACGTTGGTATTCTCGTGATTGGATGGATTATGAAGCTGTAAAAGAAAACCAAACGAGTATTGATGAAATTCGTGATGCTTTAGAAGCGGCTGTTCACAGACAATTAATGAGTGATGTGCCTTATGGTGTATTACTTTCTGGAGGCTTAGATTCTTCTATTACCTCTGCAATTGCAAAAAAGTATGCTTCAAAGCGTGTTGAGTCTGACGATAAAGATGAGGCTTGGTATCCTCAATTACACTCTTTCTCTATTGGGTTAGAAGGTTCTCCTGATTTAGCTGCCGCAAAAAAAGTATCTGATCATATTGGAACCATTCACCATGAAATTACATTTACCATTCAAGAAGGTTTAGATGCTATTAAAGATGTTATCTATAACTTAGAAACATACGATATTACTACTATTAGAGCCTCTACACCTATGTATTTAATGGCACGTGTTATAAAATCTATGGGGATAAAAATGGTATTATCTGGTGAAGGTGCTGATGAGATTTTTGGAGGGTATTTATATTTCCATAAGGCTCCAGATGCTGAAGAATTCCACAAAGAAACCGTTCGTAAGTTAGATAAGTTATACCAGTATGATTGTTTACGTGCTAACAAAAGTTTAATGGCTTGGGGAATTGAAGGGCGTGTTCCTTTCTTAGATAAAGAGTTTATGGACGTTGCGATGCGTATTAACCCAGAAGATAAAATGATTAATGGTGAGCGCATGGAAAAATGGGTATTACGTAAGGCTTTTGAAAGTTATTTACCAGAAAGTGTTGCTTGGAGACAAAAAGAGCAGTTTTCAGATGGTGTTGGATATAACTGGATTGATACTTTAAAAGAGGTTGTTGAAAGTGCTGTTACTGACGAAATGTTAGAGAACGCTGCACATCGTTTCCCTACACAAACACCTAGAGCTAAAGAAGAGTATTATTATCGTTCTATTTTTGAAGAGCATTTCCCAAGTGAAACTGCTGCGTTAACAGTACCTTCTGTACCTTCTATTGCATGTAGTACACCTACAGCATTAGCTTGGGATGCTAGTTTCCAAAATGTAAATGAGCCTAGTGGTAGAGCTATTAAAGCTGTACATGAAGATGCTTATTAGTATACAATTTTCATTCTTTTAATTAATTATATTAAATGTGTTAAAGCCTTACAAAATGTGAGGCTTTTTTATTTGTATAGCTTTTTAATAGTTACTAAAGTCATCACAACATCGTTGGGAACACCTCAACAATTACCGAAAACGTCTCAACCTCGTTGAGAGCATTTCAACAGTAACTTTATACCGTTTTTAAGTTTAAGTTTCGTATAGTAGGCTTTTCTTGTGTGTAAAATTTACATCAGAAATGATGTTATACGATTTACGAATAAAAATTTTGTATTATATATTTTCTTATTTCGGTTAAACTTTTTATTTCGTAATCTTTTAAGACAATATTGTTACGGTTAATCTTTAAATAATTCCATCCCATATTTTTAGCGCCAATAATATCTGATTTAAAAGAATCTCCAATCATTAATATTTCATTTGGTTTATTTCCTGTTATTTTCTCTATTTCTTTAAAAATCTCTTTATTTGGTTTTAGAAACCCAACATCACAAGAAAAAATCATTTCTTCAAAATACTGATCAAGATTATTGGAGAAAACAGGTTTTCTATATGGAGATGCCAAATTCGAAATCATAAAAATTCGAAAATCATCTTTCAAGCTTTGTAATACATCAATAACCTCGGTGTACACAACAATAGAATCTAACTCCTCCATTAAATCATTTAACCTTTCATCATATAAACGAGAGAACTCATTAGGTAAAATATTCTTTAGTTGCTCGATATCTTTTTTCATAATCAATTGAAGGTATGATGAAAGATTCATCCCAAAACCATCTTGAGAAGTTTTAAATAATTTCACAAAGAAACGATTCGTTTTTTTTATCTCAACCAACGTATTATATAAATCAAAAACTACTGTTTTAATATTGTCCATTATATAACTATTCTTAACCGAGAAACAAACATCAAAATAACAATAACCCTAAAAGATACACAGTACTCCCCACTACCATAGCTATTAATGTATACGGTAGAATTTCTTTCGCTTTTAATTTAGTTATACCCAATAAAGGTAATGCCCAAAAAGGTTGTAACATATTGGTTATTTGATCTCCATACGCCATAGCCATAATTGCTTTGGGTAACGGAACGCCTAACTTTAAGGCACTTTCAACTACTATAGGTCCTTGCACTACCCACTGCCCTCCTCCACTAGGCACAAAAATATTGACTAAACCCGCACTAAAAAAGGTAAAGATTGGTAAGGTAGTTGCATTGGATATAGATACAAAGAAATCGGAAATCAAGCCTACCATCCCAGTGCTTTTCATAATTCCCATAATTCCAAAATACAATGGAAACTGAATTAATATTCCTGATACATCACTTATAGATTCTCCTACAGCATTGGTAAACCGTTTAAAACTTCCATGTAACAAAATACCTAAACCAAACATGAAAAAATTAATCAAATTGGGCGTTATTTTAAGATGTATAATATCTTGTGTGTATCGATAAAAGAATACCACCAATAACAACATCCCAAATACATAGGCTAACAATTTAGAGTTATCTAGTTTTTCAGCCTTCGTTTTAACTTCCGTATCCGTATTCATTTTATACACTGGCAAATTTATGCTTGTTGGTTTTGCTTTTTGCCCTAACTTATAGAAGGTATAAGACACTGCTAGTATCACCAATAAGAAGATGATTAAATTCCACCAACTGAACACAGTTTCTGAATAAGTAATTATTGAAGGAATTTTGGCCAACATTTCCTCTGACAAAACAGATTTCATAATGGATTTTATATGTCCGTCTTCATTTATTTTAATTGGAGCTGATCCTGAGATTCCGCCATGCCAAACCATTAAACCTACATAACCTGCTGCTCCTATAATTGGATAATTTAATGGTATATTATTTTTTTGTGCATGCTCTGCTACTTTCCTTGCTAACAAGGCTCCAAAAATTAATCCTAATCCCCAATTAAAAAAAGCTACCAACATTGTAGAACAGCTAACAATTGCAGCACTTGTAGCCGTGTTTACACAATATTTAGTTACGTTTACTATTAACTTACTTACTGGTTTACTTAATACCAATACATGTCCTAATACTAATATCAGCATCATTTGATAGGCAAAAACTAACAATCCATTGGTCCAAACACCCTTCTCCCAGAACTCAAAAACATTCATACTATACGTAATTAATGTTTGGTTTTCTGGCTTGGTAAATAAAATAGCCAAGACTGTGGTTAAAAGCGTTAATAAAATAGCTATGGTAAAGGGTGATGGTAAATACTTTTTAAAAAGATTTTCTATAAACTGCGTAGCTCTCATTCTATTTTGTTTGGTTGGCTAAAAATAATCAATTCATTTTTTTATATAAGAAGTAATTCGAAGCTTCCTTATAGCGTTTTTGGATTTTAAAATTAGTTTTGAGGAATTAAACACTAATTAAAAACCCTTTTGATGTCTTTTCTATTTAATTTACTTTTGGTGTATATAAATACAAAGTAAGAAAATGATTATTGACCAAGACCTAAAATTTAAAGACGTGCTTTCAAAAATAGAGGGTACTATTAATGAACAAAGTTTTTTCAATAAATTCCTAGAATTATACCCTGAAGACTGGAAAAAGCTAAAAATTTCATTTTCAAAATTTAAAAGAAGTAAACAGTTTGGACAAACAATTCCATTACCTAAACCTGAAGTTTCATTAAAAAAAGAAATCAGAATCTGGTTACAAAAACAACTCTAAACCCCTCGCTCGTGTAAGAATGAGCTATAGAAAGTAGTAGCTATCGAAAAAATATTCTTCAAACGTTTTCAAGACTTATTTTTATTAAGTATATAAATTTAAATCAGAAATAATATAACCCTCAGAGTATTTTACTTCCCTTTTAGCCTGTAATTTAAAAATTGACTAGTTTTGCCATATGGTAAAAGAACTACAATTACGAGTTAATTTAATAGAGGAAAGAAAGGAAGACATTTTAAAAAAGAAAGCTTCTAGAAATTTAAAAATTCCTATTAATACAATAACTGCTGTTAAAGTATTACGTAAATCTATTGATGCTCGTAAAAAAGAAGTTATTTTTAATTATAAAGTGGCCGTTTATATAAATGAACCCATACCTAACAAAGCAGATTATATTTTTGAGTACCAAGATGTAAGTAATGCCAAAGAGGTTCATATTGTAGGCTTTGGTCCTGCAGGTATGTATGCTGCACTTCGTTGTATTGAATTAGGATACAAACCTATTGTTTTAGAACGTGGTAAAAATGTACAAAACCGTCGTAGAGATTTACGGGCTATTAATCAATTTCACGAGGTAAATCAAGATTCTAATTATTGCTTTGGTGAAGGTGGTGCGGGTACTTATTCTGATGGAAAATTGTATACTAGAAGTTTAAAGCGTGGAGATGTCAGACGTATTTTTGAAAATCTAGTGTATCATGGAGCTACTGAGCAAATTTTAATTGACGCTCATCCACACATTGGGACTAACAAACTTCCTAAAATCATACAGAATATTCGAGAGACTATTTTACACTATGGTGGTGAAATTCATTTTGAAACTCGAGTTATTGATTTTATTGTTAAGAATAACAAGCTACAAGCACTACAATTACAAAACGGAAATGAAATGCTTGTGAACTCGGTTATTTTAGCTACTGGACATTCTGCTAGAGATATTTACGAATTATTACATAAAAAAGACATTCTTTTAAAAGCGAAATCTTTTGCTATGGGCGTTCGAGTAGAACATCCGCAAGAAATAATAGATCAAATTCAATACAGTTGTGTAGGACAAAGAGATGAACTATTGCCAGCTGCGGCATACAGTTTGGTACATCAAGTTGGAAACCGTGGTGTATATTCATTTTGTATGTGTCCTGGAGGATTTATTGTTCCAGCCGCTACTGCTAATGGAGAAGTTGTGGTAAATGGGATGTCTCCCTCTAGAAGAAATAATAAATTTGCCAATTCTGGAATTGTTGTAGAAATCAATGTAGATAAAGACTTACCTAAGTATGAAAGATTTGGGGTTTTAAAAGGACTTCAATACCAAAAAGATTTAGAAAAATTAGCTTTCAACGCTGGCGGAAGAAGTCAGGTTGCCCCAGCACAAAGATTAACTGATTTTGTTGAAGGTAAGCTATCTTCTAGTTTAAATGACACTTCATACCAACCTGGATTAAACTCTTCTCCCTTGCATTCCTTACTTCCCAAATTAATAGGTAGTAGATTACGAAAAGGCTTTAATGCTTTTGGAAAAAAAATGCACGGTTATTATACAAATGAAGCCAATATTGTTGGTGTAGAGTCTAGAACTTCTTCACCAGTAAACATCCCTAGAAAAGAAAACTTAGAACATCCTCAAATAGAGGGTTTATTTCCTTGTGGTGAAGGTGGTGGTTATGCTGGAGGAATAATTTCAGCAGCCATGGATGGTGAACGTTGTGCTGAAGCTGCAACTGGAAATTTATAAGATTTCTTTGATTTATCTGTAATTACCTCGTATTTTTGTCGACTCAAAAAGAACTGGATTATTTAGGATGAAGGCGAATAAAAAAAGAAAAAAAAACACTGCTCCGAAAGCGAAAAGATTACATAACTACTACCAACGTACAGGATTCTACATGTTTATATGGGAAAGCTTAAAAAAGGCGTTTTGGCCTATTGTTGGATTTGTAGTTGGATTAATCTTATTTAATAAATACGTTTATAATATAAATGATGGTTTACAAGCCATGACTGAGACTTTCTCTAGAGTTGGCGTGTTAACTACTTTCTTTATATCTGAAACTTTACTAGGTTTAATACCACCTGAGATATTTATAGCATGGTCTAAAAAAACAACTAACCCAATAATTAACTTGACTATATTAGCCACCTTATCCTATCTAGGAGGGTTATTGGCCTATTTCATAGGTCGTTCTTCTTTAAAAATAGCATCAGTTAAAAACTATTTAGAAGTTAAAATGGCTAAACATTTAAAAAACACGAGTAAATGGGGTGGTTTCTTAATTTTGGTAGGAGCCTTATTACCATTGCCTTTTGCTATAAGTTGTTTAACTGCAGGAATGATAAAATATCCTTTTAAAGGAGTTGCTTTATTTGGTTTATTTCGCTTTTTACGTTTTGCTTTTTATGCTTGGGTTATTTTTGGTGTAGTTAATTAATTAATAATTTTATGGGAGGTTTATCTAACAACGATGTTTTTAAAAAATTACGTGTAGCACACAAATTAAGAGATACCGATATTATTGAAATTTGCGCTTTGGTAGATTTTAAAGTATCCAAAGCGGAACTTGGCGCTTTTTTCAGGAATGAAAATCATCCAAAATATAAGGAATGTGGAGACCAAATTTTACGTAACTTCTTAAACGGATTAATTATTCACTTACGTGGTCCTATGCCCGAAAAAAAATAGGGCAAATAAACTACCACTCCAATGCAAGCATGTGGGCTTGTCATATATTCAAAAACATTAAAAACTATTCAACGTAAAACACTGGACAATTAGATTCATCGTTATACCCTTGCGATAAAAAATAAAACCTCCCAGAAAAGTACTCTGGAAGGTTTGTTTTCCCCTTAAATTCCTCTCTCATTAACTGAGTGATGATGAGACAAATATAAGCAGTATAATTGAGAGAAAAAATGGGATATCTGCAAAAAAAAATGTAGTTTATACACAAAACCATACTTATCAACACAAAACACTGATTTAAAACCTATTAAAAACTAGGCTTTAAAAAGTTTTTAACAATTGCGAAGCAATATTTAACAGTTACTTTACATACTTAAACAGATATTTAAAATTTGTTAATTTTTAGCAGATAATTTTGCTAAAAATTGATGTTTGTATGTTCTTCCTATAGGTATTTTTTGATCATTTATAAAAACATATGATCCTGAATATTTATTTACATGATTAACGTTTACTAGATAAGACTTATGAATTTGCACAAAACTACTAGTTATTAAAAGGGTTTCCCATTTTTTTAATGAGTCAATAATGGTCAATTTTTTATTATTTAATACAAAAGTTAAGTAATTTCTATCTGATTCTAAATATAGTATTTCAGATATATAAACCTTATGAATTGTTTTATCTATATTTAAAAATAATGCTTCATCTTTTACTACTTCTTCTCTAGCCATAAATTTCTCTGCTTTTGTAATTGCTTTTAAAAAACGATCAAATGAAAATGGCTTTACTAAATAATCTATAATAGTATCTAACTCAAAACTTTCAACTGCAAATTCAGGATAAGCTGTTGTTACAATTATTTTTGGAGGATTTTTTACTGTTTTTATGAAATCTAATCCAGAAATATCAGGTAAGTTAATATCTAATAAAACAATATCCACTCCTGTTGTTTTAAAAAAAGTATTCGCATTGGTAGCAGTTTGAAATGCATCTATCAATGTTAAATCTGGAATTTTTTTAATATAATTTTTTAAAATTCGTTGCGCTGGAATTTCATCTTCAATAATAATACAATTCATACAGTTGTTTTTACGAATTAAACTAGATTTAAGCTTAAAAGAACAGAAAATCTACTTTTTTCTTCTTTTATAATTAATTCATAATGATCCTCATAAATTAGTTCTAATCTTTTTCTTAAGTTTTTTAAACCAATAGTTCTAGTTTCTTCTAAGCTACCGCTTTTTTTATCAAACTCATTCTCACATTTAAATGTTAACTCTTTACCCTCTACCTCAATATTTATATTAATTATACTGTGCACTTTACTATGTTTAAATGCATTTTCAATAAGCGTTATCAATAATAACGGAGCAATAGTTCCTTGAGCATTTACAGTATTCTTTTGATAATTTATTACTTTTACCCCTTCAGTTCTCAACCTATGAAACTCTATATAATTGTCTATAAAATTTAGTTCTTTTTCCACCTTCACTTTTTGAGCATTACTCTCATATAAAACATGTTTTAAATTATCAGATAATTTTAAAATTAAGTCAGGTGTTTTTTCGGGAACCTCTATTGAATAAGAATAAATAGTATTCAAGTTATTAAACAATACATGTGGATTTATTTGAGATTTTAAAAACTTCAGTTCCATTTCTATACTTTCTTGCTTTATTTTTTCCATCTCCTTTGTTTTTTCAATATATCGAAACAACATCCATATAAATGAGAAAAACAGTAAAGGGACAATTGTTTGCCATAAATAATCACTTAAACACTTTAATACTGTGCATCCACAACGAGTAAAAGCATAACAATACAATTGTGTTGCAGAAAAAGAAATCACGATAAAAAGAGAAATGTATAGAAAATACCATTTCTTTTTAACAAAAAATGGCAACAACCATAAATTATTACTATACACAATACAAACTAAAATAAAGAAGTATTGTAAAAAAGGGTTCTCCGTCCAATAATAAGGCGTAAAAACAAACAATGAAATTAACGTAAACAATCCCCAAAAAAGAAAATGAATAACTATTTGAGCACTATGTTTTTTTATAAAATCTGCCATAAATTTTTAAAACAGTAAACTAAGCTGATGAAAATACTAAAAAACCTAGTTTCTTCAAAGCTACAAGTATCAACTACCATTTACCATGTATCAATAACAGCTTACTTGTAATTAATACAGGTTTAAATGTTATACATACTATTTCTTTTTTGCTTTAACTGAGTCCTTATACTTTAGCAACACCAATACTTTAATTATGAACAAAATACACTTTCTTTTCATTGTCTTTTTAAGCATAAACACCTTAGGACAAACATTAAATAAAACTACTCATGATAATAAAGGAAATCTAATGTTGCTAGGTAAAACCTCCAAAGATGGCTTTAAACATGAAAATTTTTCTTGGTTTCAAAAAAATTATGATACGTATGTAACCAACGACAATGTTATTCAGCTTTTGAAAGATTCTATACAATCATATCATATCAAAGTTTTTTACGGTACTTGGTGTGGAGATAGTAAAAGAGAGCTTCCTAAATTTTATAAAGTAATTGATAAAACAGGTTTTAACAAAAGTAACATGGAAGTGATAGCAGTTGACAAAAAACCTGAAGCCTATAAAGCTTCTCCAAACGGAGAAGAAAAAGGATTAAACATACATAGAGTTCCGACTTTTATTCTTTATAAAAATCAAAAAGAAGTTGCTAGAATTGTGGAATACCCTAAACAAGATTTTGAACGTGATCTCTTACAAATTGTTTTACGTAAAAAATATACTCCAAACTACAGAGTTGTAGCCTATTTACACAACTTATTGCAAGAAAAAACAATAAAGGAGCTAGAGAAGGAAGAAAATTCCTTAATAGCTACTCTTGCTGAGTTCACAAAAGGAAGTAGAGAGCTAAACACTTACGCATACAAACTACTGCAATCCAATCAAACCGAAAAAGCTTTTTATGTTTATAAACTAAACACCCAAATGTATCCTTATAAATCAAATGTTTTTAAAAGTTTAGGCAAGGCTTTTCATACTATAAAAGATTATAAAAACGCACTTAAAAACATTCAAACAGCTTCAAAATTAGCTCCAGAAAACAAAGAGCTTATCACACTAATCAACACTATTAAAAAAGAGATCTAATACCAGTTAAACAATAAATCGAGACTATATATCAGTAAACTACCTCGGGGATTATACCCTTTGGCGATGCCAATAAAATTAATTGTAATCTTAAAATAAATATATTATGAAATCATTTACTTTATTAATCACCTTATTTTTTATTTCTATTGCAGTTCAAGCGCAAGAATTTGTATTTAAGCAAGAAACCATAGATTATGGAAAGGTTGCTCAAGGAACAAATGGTATACGTACTTTTGAATTTACCAATACCGGTAAAGAACCTTTAATTATTAGAGATATTAAATCTACTTGCGGATGTGCTATTCCTAAAAAACCAGAAAAGCCAATTATGCCTGGTCAAAAGGGAGAAATTCAAGTATCCTATGATACTAATAGAATTGGTAATTTTTCAAAAGCGATTACTATTATTTCTAATGCAAAAAAACAAAGGCAAGTCCTTAAAATTCGAGGTATTGTTACGCCTAAATCAGCTAGTTAAATAACATACAACGAAATGACTAGTTAATTTTCAAAAAAAAGTAAAATTAAATGCATCTTTTTTATAATCTGTCAGTCTATTTAGTGAATTATAAAAATAATAGAGATGACTTATAAAAATCAATGTACTTGCAACTGTGAAGGATGCAAAAACGGAGGATGTGAAAATTGTACTTGTGAAAACTGTACTTGTAATCATTGCAACTGTTAATAATTAACCTTTCCTCTTCTTTTAATCGCAAAAGCGATAGCCAAGAATTAAATTACCTAATGTATTACATCAAATAGTTTTTAATATTTTCGGCTAGATATCTCGCATGTTTACATCGAGACAGTTCATTTAAGAAGAGGAATTTTATTTTTTGTAATTTTATACTTATGACAACACAAGAGGTTTGGACTAAATATGCAGATGATGTAAAGTTTTTTATTTTAAGCAAAGTAAAAGATCCAATTACTACAGATGACATCTTACAAGATACCTTTATTAAAATTCATACAAAACTTCATACTTTAAAAGATTTAAACAAAATAAAACCTTGGATTTTCTCAATTGCTCGTAATTCGGTTATTGATCATTTTAAAACCACCAATCAAATTACTCAAGCAACCAACCTTAAGGAAGAAGTTTTTATAGAAGAAGACATTCATACTGAAAAAGACTGTTTAAGAGGAATCTTAAAAAATCTTCCTAAAAAATATCGTTACCCTTTGTTTCTTTCAGATATAAAAGGATTAAAACAACAAGAAGTAGCCAAACAATTACAACAAAGCCTACCAACTACCAAATCTCAAATACAACGAGCCCGTAAGCTAATAGCCAAAGGTTTTATGGATTGCTGTGGCTTTGTAATGAACGAACAAGGAAAATTAATAGGCGAAATTCAAGATAAAGACGATTGTAAAGTTTGTAATTAAGTAATTTTAATTTAAATTAGATAATAATTTATTTACAATAACCTTACGTAGATTTTGTTTTTTAGTACCCGTTAAAAAACACCCCCATGAATCTACAAAACTTAATACCTTTAGCTTTGTTAAGCTTAACACTATTTACTTCTTGCAATGACGGAGACATTGACAATGAAGATCCTAAAAAACCATTAATTATTGCCCATCGAGGTGCCCAATCAATTTTACCTGAACACACTATTGAAGGTTATACAAAAGCTATTGAACTAGAAGCTGACTATATTGAACCTGACTTAGTATTAACTAAAGATGGTCATTTAGTAGTTAGACACGAGCCCATGCTTTCAGGTACTACTAATGTAGCTGAGTTACCTGAGTTTGCTAGCTTAAAAACTACCAAAAACTTAGATGGAAAACTAGTTACAGATTGGTTTGCTATTGATTTTACTTTAGCACAAATTAAAAAACTAAAAGCAAAACAAGCCTACACTGGACGTCCAACTAATTACGACAACCAATTTAACATTCCAACTTTTGAAGAAGTAATACAATTAGCAAAAAAGCAATCTAAAAAAACAGGAAAAGTTATTGGCATTTATCCAGAAATTAAACACCCTTACTTTCACAATCAAGTATTTGGTACTCACTTTATGGAAAACAAATTACTTAAAAGTTTAAAAAAGTATGATTTCAACAGAAAAAAAGCGCCAGTGTTTGTACAATGTTTTGAAGTAGCACCACTTCAGTATATTAATAAAAAATCACCTGTGAAATTAGTTCAATTAATTTCTACATACAACATCAATAAAGATGGTTCTTTAGATTTTAAAGTTCCTGAAGGAAACTTTATTTCTTATGGAGCTCCTTATGATTTTCATATAAATGGTGATCATAGAACCTATGAATTTTTCACTACTAAAGAAGGTATGGAATATACAGCCACTTATGCTGATGGAATTGGTCCTTGGAAACCTTTTATTATTTCTTATAAAACTGATGGTGCAGGTAATCGTACTTTATTACCTCCTTCTAACTTTATTACGTTAGCACATGATAACGGTTTAAAAGTTCACCCTTACACATTTAGAAATGAAAACAAGCAATGGAGCGGTGGCAATCCAGAAAAAGAATATCATTTATTTTTTGATGCTGGTGTTGATGGCCTATTTACTGATTACACAGATGAAGCTGTAAAAGCCTTACAATCTTGGTCTAAAAAGAAATAGTAACTTGTTCAATAAGTAATATATTAAAACATACAAAACTGAGTTCTATTGTTATCATAAACACACCCTATACTTAACATATTGATTTTTCATATTAAACACCAATAATGAAAAGGTGCGCCGAGAATAATTTGATAACATCTCGATACAATTTTTATTCCTTTAAGTCAGAAAAATCACGCGACATTTAAAGTATACAATCCCTAATTATTAAATGACTATAGATTTAACTCAGATTACTTTGTATAGTGTATTTCCCTTTTCCCTATACTTCCCCTTATTTTCAAAGCCCCTAAAATCAATTAAAAAGATTTTAGGGGCTTTCTTACATTTTGTTTTCAAATAAATCCCTTATTTCATAGTATTTACAATTGCTTGTACATTTTCAATATCCGTTTGACTAGGACTAATTGGTGCTGGTTTTAAATCATTCGTTTGTAATAAGAAACTAAAATCAGTTCCTCCTTTTTGAGCATTTCCATGACATCCTTTACACCCTCCCATAGAAACTGTTTCTCCTTTGGTGTTTACATTCTGTGTACCCAATTTTATCCCTGTAGGATTAGCAAAAGATCCTGTAAACCTTCTTAGTGTATAATCTGTTTCTACCACATCATTCGCTAAATAATAAGAAGGATCAGATGTTTTATTTGTATAATCAACTGGAGTTGCTTGTACTCCTAGCAACTCATAATATTGCCAAACCGATTTTGAATTTTTAGTGTTAATGAGTCCTTGTACAGCACTATTAAAATCTTGTAATTCTTGAGGTATTGTATGAATTTCCTCTTGACTATGTACTGCTATATTTCCTTGTTTAATAAACTTATGTTTTGGATAACTCGTAGTATCAGGAACTGACTTTGTAACTGTTTTACCTTTTTCTATATAAGTAGTATCCTTGTAATACTGATAATAAGGAGGTTTAGAATACTGCAAAGCAACTGCATTATTGTAATAAATACCATTTTTTATATTGTCCACATGATTGAAAGTAGTAAATATAAAAGTTGGAAACTCTTTTGTTTTTCTAATAATATGTAAAGCTACCAAGGCATATTTTTCATTTGTATACTCAAACGCACCTGCTGCATTTTTCTCGTATAAAATTACATCTTTTGTATAATATCGTGAACTATGTTCATGCTCTTTTAATTTTCTCCAAGCTGCTTTTATTTCAATAGCTCCTTCTTTCGATTCTTTTGTATCAGCACAAGGAAAACATACTATAGATTTTTTAGCAGCTTCATCTGTTAAGCATGTTCCTCCATAGGTATTTAAATCATTTTTAGTGTTTTTTACCCAAGTATCAATAATACTTGTGTTTTGTAAATTATTCTTTCTGATATAAGAATACTCCACCTCATTCATTTTTGCTTCATATAAAACTTGGTTTCCTCCAGAAGTGTTCCCTAAGCCGCCACCTCCAAAAACAGTAGCCTCTCCAATCTCATTATTCTCATCTAAATTATTAAACAATGTAAAGCTACTAGTACCTTTTTGTTTAATAGGAGTTGCATAGGAATAATCAGGCACTCCTAAATCCTCCCATTTTGGCAAGGCATTCTTTTTTAAATACTTTGGCCCAAACAATTCCGCTTTACTTGCATAGGTATTCCAAACCAAATCTGGGGTATTAGTAGGCGTTACATTTAAAAATGTTTGTCCACTTGCAGTACTTGGCTTCCCTCTATTTCCTTTTATTGAAGGACTTGTTTTTACTGGCCAATTTAAAGCTATAAACTGCTGCCAAGCTACTTTATACAATTCCTTTTTTGTTGCATCTTTTGCAGGTCCTGAGGGTACTGAACTTTCCCCTAAGTTGATATTCTGTGTAACATATTTATCTATAGTTAAATCTTCTTTAACATCTTTTGCTACTTCTTTTATTATTTTCTCACCTTCTTTACTTTTTGAAAGCCAAAAATATAGTACTATACCTACCAGTAATAGTCCTATTAAATACCAAATGTTTTTATTCTGCTTCATAATTTGTAGGGTTAGATTTAAAATAATTTTTCAATTATTTTGTTTTAGTTTATAGTATTAGTTTTTAAGTCACTTATTCAAAGTAATAAATAAACTAAACTCTAATTCATATAAATCCTCTTAAACACAAATATTTAACCATGAATGCCTTTTATTTGAGCATTAAATTTTAAAAACTAGGTACTAATACCAATTTAGTATTAAAATGCCGCATGCAAATTCTTTCTTTTTAGAATTGTTCAATTTATTTATACAATATTTTAAAATTACATTAGTATAAAACTTTTGTAATTTCGCCCAAACTCAAAATATAGAATGAAGAGTATACAAGATATTAAAGTTGCTGTTGATGCTGTTGTATTTGGATATGACAAAAAACAACTCTCTGTATTATTAATAAAAAGAGGCGTACAACCTTTTAAAAATTCTTGGGCATTACCCGGTGGATTGGTAAAAGAAAACGAATCTTTAGAAGAAGCCGTACAAAGAGAATTAGAAGAGGAAACCGGAGTTACTATTGATTATCTAGAACAACTCTATACCTTTGGTAAACCTGGGCGTGATCCAAGAAACCGAGTCGTATCTGTAACCTATTTTGGCTTGGTAAGCCCTCAACATTTTAAAATTGCTGCCGCTACGGATGCTGCCGAAGTACAATGGTTTTCTATAAATGAATTGCCAGAACTTGCCTTTGATCATAGTATTATACTAGATAAAGCTTTAAAAAGATTGCAAAGTAAAATCAATTATCAACCTATAGGTTTTGAGCTATTAAAAAAAGAATTCCCTTTTTCAGACCTTGAAAATTTATATCAAACCATACTTGACAGAAAAATTGATCGACGTAATTTTAGAAAAAAAATACTCAGCTTTGACATTTTAATAGAAACTGATAAAATCCACAAGCCTTCTAGCGGTCGCCCAGCCAAACTTTTCAAATTCAATTCTGAGAAATATAAAGAACTTGAAGACAAAGGATTTCACTTTGAAATAAAGTTTGCGTAAAAAAAACACAAAAATCTTTTTTCAAGAAAAAATCTTTTTTATTTTTGCGTAAAATTAACGCAATATGATTTTAAATCTTGATACATCTTTTACACCTTATAGTACTCAAAACTCAATAAACTTTGAGCAGTTTACATTTTCTGGTGGCGAACCTCATCTCAAAATTACAACTGATCTTGAAAACGTAGAAGAAGTTACCATTACGCATCGTATTCGTTCATTCAATGATGTAGGAATTTTATTATTAGCTGTAAATGCGTTACGAAATATAGGTGTTCAAAAGCTACATGCTTTTATCCCTTATTTTCCTGCGGCAAGGCAAGATAGGATTATGATAACTGGCGAACCTTTATCCGTAAAAGTATATGCAGATATAATAAACAGTCAGCATTTTAACTCGGTAACTGTTTTTGATCCACATTCAGAAGTAACTCCTGCCCTACTTAACAATTGTAAAGTGATGCACAATTACACTTTTGTAGAGAGAGTTACGCAACAACTAACAGAAGGTTTAGTTTTGATTTCTCCTGATGGCGGAGCTTTAAAGAAGATTTACAAAGTAGCCTCTTATTTACAGAAGTATGAAGTAGTAGAATGCTCTAAAGTAAGAGATGTAAAAACAGGAAAGCTATCTAGTTTTAAAGTATATCATGAAGATTTACAGGGGAAAGATTGCTTAATTGTTGATGATATTTGTGATGGAGGTGGTACATTTTTAGGACTGGCACAAGAGTTAAAAAAGAAAAATGCAGGCAATCTATACATTGCAGTTAGTCATGGGATTTTTAGTAAAGGAACTGAACTATTAAATCAATACTTTTCTAAAGTTTTTACAACAGATAGTTTCAAATCTATAAACGGAACAGATTGCATACAAATTAAATTAGAAGAATTATTAAAAAATGAATGATGAAAACGATTACACTATACAGACCTGTAGGAGAAAAAGAATTGATATTAATTGCCGAAAGTAATTATAAAGCATTTCCTCCGAGACTAGAATGGCAACCTATTTTTTACCCTGTATTGAATGAGGAATATGCTACTGAAATAGCTTGTAAGTGGAATACTACGGATGCCTTTGGCAATTATTTAGGGTTTGTTACCAAATTTAAAATTACAGAAGAAGAATTTAAGAAGTATACCATAGAAAATGTTGGAGCGAAAATTCATAATGAACTGTGGGTTCCTTCTGAAGCTCTTGAGGTTTTTAACCAAAACATCATTGGCGAAATTGAAATATTAAAAGTTTGCATTGGAAAGGAGTTTAAAAAAGCATCCAGTGCTATTGTAGAAAAACATGTAAATGAATTAAAAAAATAAACTATGGAATTAAAAACAAAGCTATATAAAGAACAGCTAAAAGAATGGCCTGTAAATGGACATCACATTATGGCACAATATGATGAAGAAAAAATAGTCGTATACCAGTCGTACAGACCGGAAATTGGGAATTTTGCTATGAAAAATCAATTTTTTGGTGGTCCTTTTAAGTATACTAGAATGACTTGGATTAAACCTAATTTTTTATGGATGATGTACCGAAATGGTTGGGGAACTAAAGAAGGCCAAGAAGTGGTTTTAGCCATTCATTTAAAACGTGAAGCTTTTGAACGTTATTTGGAGCAAGTAGTATACTCTAGTTTTCAAAAAGAACTTTATGATACTTGGGAAAACTGGCAAGAACAGGTAAAAAATTCATCTATTAGATTGCAATGGGATCCTGACCATGATCCATATGGCGAAAAAATAGAAAGAAGAGCTATCCAAATTGGGATTCGAGGGGAAGAAATTATAAAATATGCCCAAGAGGATATTATTAAAATTGAGGATATTTCCGATTTTGTGCAAGCGCAATACCAACATGTGTTAAATAAGGAAGTGGATAAGCTATTAATTCCTGAAGAAAAACCATTTTTTAGTAAGATAGAAAGTGTCAATAAAAAATTACGATTAATACCATAACTATGAAAAGTAACATAATTGAAGCAACATTTTTAGGTTTAGCTGTAGGCGATGCTTTAGGTGTTCCTGTAGAGTTTAGATCTAGAAAAGAATTACAAGCAAACCCTGTTAAAGATATGCGTGAATATGGAACTCACAACCAACCTAAAGGTACTTGGTCTGATGATAGTTCTCTTACCTTTTGTCTAGCCGAAAGTCTTTGTAAAGAGCTTGAAATAAATCTGATTGACATTTCAAAAAATTTCATCAATTGGTTAGATTATGGCTTCTGGACTCCGCATGGAAAAGTTTTTGATATTGGTATACAAACAAGGCAATCTATTTATCAGTTAGCTAAAATCATAAATTCAAAGGAATATTCAGACCTAGAACTTTTGAAGTACTCTAACGATGAATATACAAATGGAAATGGCTCACTAATGAGAATTATCCCTTTATTATTTCACATAAAAGATTTTGAAATAAATAAACAGTTTGAAACTATATGGTTTGTTTCATCGTTAACACATCCACATATCAGGTCGGCAATTGCTTGTTTTATTTATTTGCAATTTGCTAAAAATATAATTGAAGGAAATACATTAATTGGTGCCTATAGAAAAATGCAAAAAAAAGTAAATACTTTTTTTGACGAAAAAGAATTATCTAGCTATGAAAAACAACATTTTTCAAGAGTACTAAATAACAATATAACAACTCTTAGGGAAAATGAAATTAAATCAGGAGGCTATGTCATTGATACTTTAGAAGCAAGTTTATGGTGCTTAATGACTAGTTCTGGTTATAAGGAAACTGTTTTAAAAGCCGTAAACCTTGGTGATGATACAGACACCACTGCTACTGTAGCGGGAGCTATTGCTGGTTTGTATTATGGAATGGAAGCTATTCCTAAAGAATGGGTTGAAGTCTTAGCGAGAAAAAACGATATTATTTCTTTAAGCAAAAAGTTTGCTAAAAAATATGGTTATGAAAAACAATAAGTCTGATGTAAATATAAAGGAAGTTAACCCTTTAGCTATTATCCCTACGATTAAAGTCATTCATGGAGATATTACAAAGATTAAAGCGGATGCTATTGTCAATGCGGCTAACTCTAGTTTATTAGGAGGTAGTGGTGTTGATGGTGCCATACATAGAGCTGGTGGAAAAGAAATTTTAGAAGCATGCATCGCTATTAGAAATAAACAAGGAACTTGTAAAACAGGAAAAGCAGTAATTACAACAGCTGGTAGTTTACCTGCTAAAAAAGTAATTCATACTGTAGGTCCTGTTTTCAATGGTGGGGAAAGACTGGAAAAAGAAAAAAAGTTATTAGCAGATTGTTATGTAAACAGTCTGCTAATAGCTAAAGAAAACAATCTAAAAACCATTGCTTTCCCTAACATTAGTACGGGGATTTATAAATTCCCAAAACAATTAGCAGCAGAAATCGCTTATAAAACGGTTATAGAAAACCCAATAGTAACAACAGTAATTTTTGTTTGCTTTGATATAGAAAACTATCATATTTATCAAAAAATACTAGAAAATGGAAACCATTGAGTATATAGAAGGAGATGCTACCAATCCAATAGGAACAGGAATTAAAATTATTGTACATGTATGTAATGATATTGGTGGCTGGGGAAAAGGCTTTGTTTTAGCAATATCTAAAAAATGGAAAAAACCAGAGAAAGCCTACAGAAAATGGCATGCATCAAAAGAAGATTTTGGTTTAGGCGAGGTTCAATTTGTACAGGTAGAAGCAGACTTATGGATTGCGAATCTAATTGGCCAACATAAAATTAGAAAAAGTCCTAACGGTTTACCTCCTATTCGTTATGAAGCCATTGAAAGTGGTCTTAAAAAAGTAGCCGTAAAAGCATTAAGTATCAACGCTTCAGTTCATATGCCTAGAATAGGTTGTGGATTGGCTGGCGGAAAATGGGATAAAATAGAACCTATTGTGCAAGAAAATCTAATTAGTAAGCAAGTACTAACAATTGTTTACGACTTTAAATAATAGATAAAATGAACGAAAAAGATAAAAAGAACCTCAGTAAATTTTTAAGTCTTATTTTAAGACATCAACCAGAAACCATACAATTAACCCTAGATACTAACGGGTGGGCGAATGTGGAAGAACTGATACATAAAGCGAAACGAAAAAGAAAAATATTTTCTTTTGATGATTTAAAAGAAATAGTAGCAACTAATGATAAAAAGCGTTTTTCTTTTAATGATAATCAAACTAAAATACGTGCCAATCAAGGGCATTCTATTCAATCTATTAATTTGAACTTAACACCTATAACGCCTCCTCCATTTTTATATCATGGTACGGTAGCTAAATTTATGGATTCTATCCGTGAAAATGGATTACAAAAAATGAGTAGACAACATGTGCACTTAAGTACAAATATAGAAACTGCGACTAAAGTAGGAAGCAGACGCGGTAAACCAATTATTTTAACCGTAAAATCGGGTGCAATGTTTCAAGAAGGTTATGATTTTTATAAATCTGAAAATAATGTTTGGTTAACACCTCATGTTCCTGTTAAATTTATCGAATTTAAAATTTAACAATTCAGGAAGAAATATAAATTTCATTAAAATTCAGGATATGAAAAAAATAACAGTACATCCAAATATTTTTCTGATAGAAAACTTTCTTTCTGATGAAGAATGTCAAAAGTATTTATCCATCTTTCAGCATAAAGAATTTGAAGAAGCTAAAATTTCTATACATGGAAACCAAGTAATGAACAAAGGAGTTAGAAATAATGATCGTCACATTTTTTTTGATGAAAAACTGGCTGTAAAACTTTGGGAGAGAATTGCACAGTTTACTCCTGAAAAAGTAAGTTTTTATAAAGCAATTGGTTTAAATGAAATGTTTAGAGTTTATAAATATTCCAAAGGTCAACGCTTTAAAATGCATATAGATGGGAGTTATCAAAGAAACTTTTCAGAGAGTAGTTTGTTTTCTTTTTTAATATACTTAAATGACAATTTTGAAGGAGGTGAAACCGAGTTTAGAAAACTACATACGATTACACCTCAAAAAGGAACTGCTTTGGTATTTAAACATAAACTTAAACATGAAGGTAAAGAAGTTACTACTGGTATAAAGTATGTCTTAAGAACCGATATCATGTATAAAAGAACATAGAATGAAAACATTTGCTATTGGTGACATCCACGGAGGATTAAAGGCATTACAACAACTTTTACAAAAGTTAGATTTACAAACTAATGATACAATTATCTTTTTAGGAGATTATGTGGATGGTTGGAGTGAATCTGCTCAGGTTATTGATTTTTTACTCGATTTTAGAGAAGTGTACCATTGTATTTTCATTAAAGGAAATCATGATTTGTACTGTGAAAACTGGTTAAGGGATGGTACTACTACTGATTCTTGGTTATTTCACGGCGGAACGATGACTATTAAAAGTTATGAAAACTATACCGATACTAAAAAACAAAAACATTTAGAATTTATTGAACGTATGCCTCTGTATCATACAGACTCAGAAAATCGATTATTTATCCATGCTGGTTTTACCTCTATGCACGGACCTCAACAGGAAGTACATGCTTCTAATTATAATTGGGATAGAACCTTATGGGAAATGGCTATTACCGTAGATAAAAGTATTCCGAAAGATTCTTTATTGTATCCTAAAAGGTTACAATTATTCCATGAAATATTTATTGGACATACGCCTACTACACGTTATAAAAAAGACATACCAATGCAAGGTTGCAATGTTTGGAATGTAGATACAGGAGCGGCATTTACAGGAAAATTAACGGCTATAAATATTGATACCAAAGAATTTATACAAAGTGACTCAGTACAAGAGTTGTACCCAGATGAAAAAGGAAGAAATGATTCTCCTTATAAAATAATTAAGAAAAAGTTTACAGATATAAAATGAAATACACCACAGAAAAAATTATAAATACTGGAAAAAAATTAAAGTTTGTTTTTTTCTGGGGACATCAACCCAATAAAGACGGGAGTATTGGAAAAAGTTGTTTCAGTCAGTGGTGGGAAGCTGAATTTGTTATAGATGCTATTACCTATAAAACAGCAGAACATTATATGATGGCTGAAAAAGCAAGATTATTTAATGACGAAGCAACACTTTTAAAAATAATTGATTGTAAATCTCCTGCTGCTGCGAAAAAGTTAGGACGACAAGTCAAAAATTTTGATACAATTCTATGGGATCAACACAAGTATAAAATAGTTATTAAAGCTAACTATGAAAAATTTGCTCAAAACCCTGAATTAAAAGAGTTTCTATTACAAACAAAAAACAGGATATTAGTAGAAGCTAGCCCGGTTGATAAAATTTGGGGAATTGGATTAACTAAAGATGATGAAAACATTGAAAATCCTTTAAAATGGAGAGGTCTAAATTTATTAGGCTACGCTTTAATGGAAGTCAGAGACCAACTCCAATAATCTATGATTTATACTTGTAACGATAAGCTACCTGTAAAAGAAAACAACTATCAATACTATTTTCTTGCAGGTAGTATTGATTACCAATCAAAAACGCCATGGAGAAAGACTATTATTGAAAAAAGTTCTAAACGCATTCACTTTTTTGACCCTACTAATAAAAATCATCATAATCTTTCGGACACCGAAATGAAAAACCAAATTGAATGGGAATTAAATACCTTAGAACTATCTGATAAAATAATCTTGAACTTTTTAGGCTATTCTAAATCGCCTATTTCATTAGTAGAAATGGGGCTTTATGCACAATCTGGCAAACTTATAATTATTTGTCCACCTGAGTTTTATCAAAACAGGTACATGTATCCCCTAGCTTCAAAATACAATATTCCGCTGTTTAAAAATCTTTGTGAATTTTTAGATTCTTTTCAACTTTATTGATTCTATCTAAAATTTTAAAACCAATGAAAGCTAAAAGAGCTCCTATTTGAAAATGCGTTCCACTATTAACTCCATAAAAACTTTCATAAAACGCTTTAAATTGAAAACCAATTGAGATTAAAGTCAATATCAATAAAGTCAACACCAATCCTTTTCGATTTTCTTTTTTCCACATAATGAAACTAAAAATCAAATAACATAAATTCCCAAAAATTGCTGAATCTAAATACGTTTTGTTTGATTGGTATAGTGAAATGTCAATTAAAGTAAATTTCCACTTAATACTAAGGAGTTCAAATCCATCTCCTATTTGGAATGTGATTAAAAAGGTTGAAAAAACCAGCCCTAAAATCAAAAGTACATTTTCAATTTTCATGTTAAAGTCATTAGCAATTATTATATCCTGTGTAAGCACACATAGTTATTCTGCAAATATAAAATTAAATCTTAAAAATACTTACACTTATTCCTATCACGTAAATATTGTATAATTTTTTGACGCTTTTTTCTTGTACAAACCTGTACAAACTTTTTTTCTGAAAAACCTTCTTATACAACTAAAAGAAGTTAATACTCCTTCTTTAAAGATGTCTTTATCATTATCAATCTGTTAAAAATCTTAAACTTTTATTTCGTTTTTTTAACAAGTTTTTTAATTTTTAATTATTTCTAAAAAAAACTCCTCTTTAACCTACACATCAAAAAACAACACTAAATAACTAAATAATAATAAATTAAACTCAAAAACTTTTAAACCTTAACACTTTCACATTTTTTTCACATAAGCTTTTTACAATTTGATAATTCTTGCTTCCGTTTTCTAGACATTAATTATTAAAAAATAGAAAAATGAATCGTATTTTTAGTTTAAATCGTATTGCTATCCTATTAGCCTTCTCTGCCCTTTTTGTTGGATGTAATGAGAACGACACATTAAATCTACCAGATGATGTAGATAACAATATAAGTATTGACACAAATACAGACACTAACAGTGATAATAAATCTGATTGTATCAAGGGAGAAGGAACTCCTGTTACTAAAACGCTAGACATTGCTAACTTTACAGGTGTAAACTTAGTATCCGTTACGGATAAATTAACTATTAAACAAGGAGCTACTCAAAAAGTAGTGGTAACTGGGCATGCTAATGTTATTGAAGAAATTAATACTGAAGTAACTGACAATGTATGGAAAATAGCTTTTAAAGATGGTTGTTATGAAAATTATGAGCTAGCTATTGAGATTACAGTGCCAACTATTAACACTATTGCAACCACTGGTTTTGGTGCTGCTGTGGTAGAAGATTTTACGAATCAAGAAAACCTAAGTATTAGTTTAAGCGGAAGTGGTAAGCTAATACTAAATAAATTTGATGGTATAAAAATGCTTAACGTTACTTTTAAAGGTTCTGGAAATTTAGAAGCTAAACAAGCTATTTCTGGAGTAAATCAAATTAACATTAACGTAGCCGGAGCTGGAACCTATAAAGGTTTTAATATAGAAGCAAAAAATGTAACTGTTAACTCTAAAGGTTTTTCTAATATAGAAACTACTGCTACTGAAAACTTAAATGTAACTGTAAGTGGATCTGGAGTTATTCGTTATAAAGGAACTCCAAAAATTTCTAAAACAGGTTGGGCTAGTATTATAGATGCTAACTAGTCTTTGAATTTTTAAATAATAGTAGTTAAAAACCATCGTTTGAGTTTCTCTCTCTTACACGATGGTTTTTTATTGGGCTTATTAGTTCCTTTAAAGAGCCTCTATCCAATATTTTTTAAATACAAGTTTAAATTTTTCTAATGGAATTTCAATTTCATAAGTCCCTACAAAAGAAGGGCACATAACACAATCATTAAAATAAAAAACTATTGTATCATCATTTAATACAAAGTTGTTTTTAGCTAATTTAAAGTCTTCTAAACTTACAGGAAAACATTCATAAAACATAGTTCCGTTAGTAATTGCTGTTGTAATTTCATTGTTTACTATGGTGTGAACTTCGGCTATTTTATCTTTTGGAAAATAATCTTCAAAACCAAGAAGTTTTCCTTTAATCATATCAAAATTAATGGTTTCAAATGTATAATACGTTGCCTTTGTACCTGTATAATGGTTTTCTAAATAAAATAGTACACTTAAATGTTCGTCGTTTTGTGTGTAAATTTTATAATCTGCTATTCTACATTCTCTATTTATTTTATTTTTTACTATTGTATCACACAACAATTCTTGTGCTTCTCTTACATTATTTTCTATTTCTGATAATTTTAATAGTTTTTCTTTTACATAATTATTAAAAATTTCAAATTTAGGGTTGTAACCTTCATTCAAATAAGGGTAACAAAAGTCAATGGTATAAGTGGCAGTTTCTCTTTTAAAACGTCTACTTTCTATAGTATTTTCAAATATATAAGCATCATCTTTCTGCGCTCTTACTTTCGCAATTTTTAACTGGTTTTCATTTTCTGGAAAAGAGTCTACTACTTTAACTAGTGCTCTTTCTTTTTTAGAAGATATATCGGTTTCTGTTTGGAGTTTCTTTGTAATTTTTGTTGTAAAAGTATCTGGCTTACAAGCTATAGTTACTAATAGTAGTAGTAGTAGCAGTAAAAAAAGGTTTTTTATTAATTTTTGTTTATACATAATTCACTTTATTAAAATCAGGTTTTATGTAGAGACAAGTCTGTGATCTAATAAAACCTGATTAATGATTTATGTAAAAATATATATCTGTGTTTAGCTATAGAATGACAAAAATCAGTCTACCTGCTTCAATGCTTCTATATCTAAAATTTTAATATTTCTACCCTCAATAGCTATAATTCCTTCTTTTTTAAGTTTTGATACACTTCTAATAAGTGTTTCTGTAGCTATTCCTGCAACGCTTGCTAAATCATGACGGGAAATTTTAATGGGATCTTCTGGTTTGCGATTAATTTTTTCTGCAAATTTTAATAAAGTGTTGGCTGTTTTTTTGTGAACAGAGTTATACGCCATATCTAACAACTGCTCTTTTACCCCTTTTAAGTTATCTGATAACAAATCTACCAACTCTAAAACAACTTTATGATTCTCTTGAAGAATTGTAGTTAATTCTGTTTTTTTTATACCTACTAATTCTGTAGTACCTATAGCAATAGCGGTTTCTTGATATGCTAAGTTTTGAGAAAAAGAAGTATAGCCAAATAAATCATCTTCTTTATATAAAGATGTAATTAAATTTTTACCTTGTTCATTTAATTTAGAACAGTTAACTGCTCCTTTAAGAATTAAAAATATATAATTTGAATTGTCTCCTTCATTATAAATAACCTCTTCATTTTTAAAAGTAAAAAAGGTGCCATTATCATCTAAAAAATTCTTTAAATCATTTAAACCTCGTAAGGTGTTTTCAGATGGACTTGTTTCTTTTACTTTCGTTCTTCTGTCTTTTAAAATTAACGATTTTGCCAACCTACTTTCAATAGCATCTGTTAACTCTTCTTCTGTAAAAGGTTTGGTTATATAATCATCAGCTCCTAAATTCATGCCTTTTCTTATATCACTTCTTTCTGTTTTTGCTGATAGAAATATAAAAGGAATGTATTGACTGCTCGCATTTTTTGATAAGGTTTCTAAAACACCATAGCCATCTAACTCAGGCATCATTATATCACACACAATAAGATCAGGTAATTCAGCCAATGCTTTCCTCACTCCTATTTTTCCATTTTCTGCTGTGATTACTTTATAATAACCAGAAATTTCCAGTAATTCAGCTGTATTTTCTCTTAGCACTTTATCATCTTCTATTAACAATATTTTTCTCATATATCTATTTTGTTTGGTATATTTATTATAAAGGTTGATCCTATATTTTCTTTACTAGTAAATGTAATAGTACCTCCTAAATTCTCAAGGTGACTTTTTACTATATTTAATCCTATTCCTGTTCCTTGATTTAACAAAACGTTTTCTGCTCTAAAATACCTCTGAAAAATATTTTTTTGATCTTTTTCTGGTATTCCAAAACCTTCATCTTCTACTTTAATAATTGTCCTTTCTATTTCTTGAGTTATAATGATATAAATTTTTGAGTTTTCTGGTGAATATTTAACAGCATTACTTAACAAGTTAGATAGTACTAGTTCTATAATTTTTTCATCTTGATACAACTCAATACTTTCAATTGTATTTTTTAATATAATTTCCTGCTTTTGTTTTAATAGTAAATTTGTTGTATCAATTACTCTATGCACTACTTTAACCACATCAAAATTTTCAATGGTGTATTTTATTTCTCCTTTTTCTAGCTTTTCTACTGATAAAAAATCATTTAAAATATTATTTAAATAATGTACTTTATTATTTATAACAGCTAAATGTTTTTCTCTTTTTTCTTGTTGTTCAGTTAATTTATACTTAGCTAACAGCATGCTAGATGTTAAAATACCACTTAAAGGAGTTTTAAATTCATGAGAAACTAAAGATAAAAACCTTGTTTTTAACTCATTTAATTCTCTCTCTTTTTTTAAGGCTTCTTTGGCTTTACTTTCGGCTGCAATTCTTTTTTTATTTTCTTCATCTAACTCTCTGTTTATTTTTTCTAATTCTTCTACGGTAGTTCGTAAATTTCTTGTTCTTTCTTTTACTTTATTTTCTAACCGTGTATTTAACTCTAAAATTTCTAGTTCTTGGTATTTTCTTAATGAAATATCTACCACTAAAGCCATTATATATTGTACACCTTCAATTTCTAAAGGATTTAACCCTACTTCTATTGGAAAAACATTTCCCTTTTTATGCAACGCATATAAATCTCTTCCTTGCCCCATTTGCCTTTTCTCTTTCGCCGTTAAAAAAGATTTAAAATGACTTCCGTGGTTTGGTTTGTATTTTTTAGGTATTAAAGTTTCTAAATGTTCCCCTATCAACTCAGTTGCTTTATAACCAAATATTTGTTCCGCAGAAGAATTAATCATGCTTATTACTTGTTGCTCATTTACAACAATTACAGCTTCAGAAACTGCTTCAAATAAAGCATTAAAAACAACTTTATCTTCCTTTTTTATCATCTAAAATATATTTATCATAAAGATACTGTTTCTTGTAAAGAGCTAAACTGATTTTTATCATTTCTTAACCCATCTTATCCTTATAGTTTTGTTTTTAAAACATTTAATAATGTATATTAAAAATTTGAATATAAAATTCTATCAAAATATTGCTAAAATATTTTATGCAATTGCCAAGTCTGATGGTGTGGTTAGCATAGAAGAAATTGAGATATTAAAAAAAGTAGTTAAAGAAAATTGGTTAGAGGTAGATGAAACTTTTGATCTTTTTGGTACAGATACTGCTTATCAAATAGAAATCGTTTTTGATTGGTTACTTGGTAAAGGTACTTCTGCTGAAGATTGTTATTCGGATTTTATTGAATACTTCCATAATCATTCTTATTTATTTACTAGTGAAATTAAACGTTTAATTATGGAAACTTCTAGTAAAATTGCAAGTTCTTTTGCTGGTAAAAATAAATCTGAATTAATTCTATTAGCCAGATTGAGTCTAGAATTTAATCAGCCTACAGCTTAACTTTATAGAATATGAAAACACTTATATATAGTACTAAACTTTTTGAAAAACCTTTTTTAGAATCAGCCTCAGAAAAAGCTGGGCTTCAATTTGCTTATACTAATGAAAGACTCTCCAAACATACTGTTGAAAAAGCTAAAGGTTATGATGCAATAGCTATTTTTTCTGCGGATGATGCTTCTTTCGAAATTTTAAAAAAACTAAAAGAATATGGGGTTCATTACATTACTTTACGTTCTGCAGGCTATGATAATGTTGATTTAAAAATTGCTAAGAAATATGGTATACAAGTTGCCAATGTTCCTGAATACTCTCCTAATGCTATTGCCGAACATGCTATTGCACTTTTAATGACGCTTAAAAGAAATATTATTACTGCTAACCAACAGGTTAAAAAAAACAACTTTTCGTTAAACAATCTTATTGGTTCTAATTTAGAGAATAAAACTGTAGGGCTTTTGGGAGCTGGAAGAATAGGAAGCATTATTGTTAAAATTTTATATGGTTTTGATTGTAACATTCTTGTTAATGATATAACAAAGAATCAAGATTTAATTGAGCAATACAATGTAACATACACTACTAATACAGTTATTTGTAAGAATTCGGATGTAATTATAGTGAGTTTACCACTTACTGATGATACACATTATTTAATTGATGACAGTTTCTTAAATCAAATTCAAAAGAAAAATGTACTTATAGTTAACATTGCTAGAGGTGGTATTGTTAAAACTACTGCAATACTAGAAGCTTTAAAAAGTGGCAAAATTAATGGTTATGCTACAGATGTATATGAAAAGGAAAGTGGTGTATTTTTTTATAAACATGCATCTGAAAACATTCAAGATGAGATTTTAAAAGAATTAATAAATCACCCAAACGTTTTGTTAACTCCACATCAGGCTTTTGCTACTGAGGAAGCTATTACCAATATTGTTGATACTACTATTTATAATCTTAATACATGGAAAGATGGTAAAGAGTCTAAAAATGAGCTTAATTAATACTTAAAAATACTTGTTCTAAAAATAGATTATTGAGCACAATATTCTTTGATTTTACTTCCAATTGTTTGAATTATTTGACTATGCCTTTGTTTTACTTTTTCTTTTTGAGTAGTTCCTCCTAAAATTAGCATCTCTTTATGTTTAAATCGTTTTCCTAAGCGATCATCAAGCATTACATTTCGCATACTTTCTGCAATACCTATTTCTTTCAAAAATTCATTAGAATGACCAGCTGTACATATTACCAATCCATATTTTACAACTTTCATTCGTTCTACTTTATCAGTATCTTCCTTTCCGTAAGCATAACCTACACTATACACTCTGTCAAACCAACCTTTTAACTTAGCAGGACAATCACTCCACCAAACTGGATATAAAAAAATCAAACAATCTGCTTCCTTAATCTTTTGTTGTTCTTTCAATACATCATTAGGTATTGGCAGGTCAAAATTTACAAATCCTTCTCGCTGATATTCTTCTTCCGTCATATCCGTTTGAAAATTTGATGCATATAAATCAGAAACTTCAAAATCTATCTGTTCTTTAATTAGATTGGATTTTAGTTGTATTAATACCTCATATGTATATGATTGCTTACTAGGATGTGCATAAATAATCAACGTTTTCATGTTTTTTAGCGAGTTAAATTGTTTGCATGAACGCAATATATGTATCCTATAGATCTTCATCCTATTTTTTCATCTAAAAGAATAAAATTTGTGTACAACATTTAATTTGCGTAATTTTGACACAAATAAAATATTCACACTATGAATCCATTATTATATACAGACGGTTACAAAGTTGATCACAGAAGACAATACCCTAATAATACAACCTTAGTATACTCAAATTGGACACCAAGAAAAAGTAGAATTAAAGGCATTAATGAAGTAGTATTTTTTGGATTGCAGTACTTTATAAAAAAATACATCTTAGAGGATTTTGAAAATAATTTTTTTAATCAACCTAAAGAAAAAATTGCTAAAAACTATGCTAGGCGTATTAATAACTATTTAGGTGAAAACTCAGTAGGAATTCAACACATTGAAGCATTACATGATTTAGGGTATTTACCAATGGTTATAAAAGCTTTACCTGAAGGAGTTTCTGTGCCTATTAGAGTACCAATGTTTATCATGTATAACACATTACCTGATTTTTTTTGGTTAACCAATTATTTTGAAACCTTATTATCTACCACTATTTGGTTACCATGTAATTCAGCAACTATTGCTAAAGCTTATCGAAAAATATTAGACAAATATGCTAATGACACTTCATCAATACCAGAATTTGTAGCTTGGCAAGGTCATGATTTTTCGATGCGTGGTATGGCTGGATTAGAAGCTGCTGTAATGAGTGCTGCTGGGCACTTACTAAGTTTTACAGGTACTGATACCATACCTAGTATTGATTTTTTAGAAACCTATTACAATGCTGATGCCGATAAAGAACTTATTGGTGGATCTGTAGCAGCTACCGAACACTCAGTAATGTGTATGGGAACAAACAATGGTGAACAGGAAACTTTTAAACGTTTAATTACCGAAGTATACCCTAAAGGAGTTGTTTCTATTGTTTCAGATACATGGGATTTATGGAAAGTATTAACTGAATACCTTCCTAATTTAAAACAAGAGGTATTGAACCGAGATGGCAAAGTAGTTATTAGACCTGATAGTGGAAACCCTGTAGATATTATTTGTGGAAATCCAAATGGAAAAACCATAGAAGAACAAAAAGGTGTGGTAGAATTATTATGGGATATTTTTGGTGGTAACACTAATAGCAAAGGCTATAAAGAATTAGATACACATATTGGTGCTATTTATGGAGATAGTATTACTTTAGAAAGAGCTGAACAGATTTGTGAACGTTTAAAGCAAAAAGGTTTTGCTTCTACCAACGTAGTTTTAGGTATTGGCTCTTTTACTTACCAATACAATACCCGAGATACTTTTGGTTTTGCTATGAAAGCTACTTACGGAGAAGTTGATGGTGAGGGACGTGAAATTTTTAAAGATCCTGTTACAGATGATGGTACTAAGAAATCTGCAAAAGGACTTTTAAAAATTACTTTAGAAAATGGTGTTTACAAACTTAACGATCAAGTGAATTGGAAAGAAGAAAATAAAGGTGAATTAAGAGAAGTTTTTAAAGATGGTAAACTGCTAATTGATGATACCTTACAAGATATAAGAAAACGACTATAAACTAATTTTTAAATAAAAAACTCAAGAATTAATATTCTTGAGTTTTTTGACTTTATAAGGTATTTAACTTTTATTCTGGTTTAAATAGTAATACCCTTTTTGAAGCTTCAATTTCTTTTTGATTCAGTTTCATTTTTACAAACTCACCTTTTATATATTTTTCTGCCTGATCTTTATAATGCGGACTAAAAACATTTCCTGATTGTCCTGTAGGCAAAATAGTAACACTGTTTTCAATATCTGAAAAGTCAATTACACGTCTAGTAGAAGGTCCTGAATTAATTTTGTAATATCCAGTACTATCTATTTTGTATGACAATTTATTTATTACTTGATCTCCTCCATCAGTTTCAAAAGGTCCTACATTAAATAGCTTTCGTAATAAACCACCTGCTTTACCTATAGGATGCTCATACTCTACTGTAGTCACTCGTTTCCAATGCCAATTCTCTACATTTTCTCCTAATTGTTTTTGCAAAAACAGAATGGTATTTTTAAACGATTTGGTAACAATCTCTTTTTTTGTTTCAACTTTATCTTGTGTAGTAACATCATCCCACCAAACAGATGTTTTTTTTGTTACTTGGTTGGCTACGGCTTTTTCCTCTATAGGTGTATTTACAAACTGAGCAAAAGCGTCTTGCATTTCGTCTTTAAAAGTATTCTTAACAAATTCATACCATAAACGGTTGTATATGGTTGGTGCCACTTCTTCCTTTCCATAATAGCCTTTCCAATTTTTTAAAATGGTTAGTGCTTTTTTTCCACTAGGCGTTAATATTTGTTCATCTATTTCCTCTGTTAAACCTTCTATAATTTCTGATGCCGTAACTAATGTTACATCTTTAATCATTGTAGCAACATCTTCTTTGGTAAAGTCATTTTTTACTTCTAGTAAATTTTTAATTCTTCTTGCTCTATCTTCTGGTGAATAATATCCTGGGTACAACCTACCTCCAATTGAATCTGGCTGATTATTGGCAGAATACACATAATTCCATGATGGATTAATAGCTTGAGGATTTTCTTCAAAATCTAAATAGGCTAGAATTTCATCTTTTCCTGATGCTCCATCTAAAACAAGCTTGGTTTCTAAACTATCTCTATGTTTATATAATTTACCTGCTGCAAACCAAGCTATATTATTGTACTTATCTCCGTACATAATATTTAACCCTGGAGCATGTAACTTACTTGCTCCTTTTTTAAATGCTGACAAGTTTTTGGCATGTGATATCTCATAAGCAACATCTAACAATTTATTTTTTTGTTGTGTATATATCCATTGCATTGCCATAGGTCTTTTTTCATCTATAAAATCAATTAAGTCATTCATAATAGGCCCATGCTGACTGACTTTGATTTGATAAGTAGTATCTTTTTCTCCTTTAATTTTTATTTTCTTATCTATTGTTTTATAACGCTTATATCCTTCTGATGTTTTATATTCCATCGGATTTGTTGGGTTGTTCTGTTCATAATAAAAATCAACATCATCATTTTCAAACATAGTTAACCCATACGCATAATTTCTATTGTGCCCTAATAAGGGAAAAGGTGTTAAAGCCAAATTAAATCCATACATTTCATAATCTGGTGTTTTAATATGTGACTGGTACCAAACAGAAGGTTGTGCATAAGCAATATGAGGATCATTAGCAAAAAGAACTTTTCCTGATTTTGTTTTTTCACCACCAATTACCCAAGAATTACTTCCTATAAATGGAGAAACTGGTAACTCATCCATTAAAGTGTTAATAGCACTAGCAAAATCTCCTTTTAAAATTTCTCTTTTTTCATTTCTAATTAATGTTACATTTTTATAATTGGCATTATTTAACTCATTAAAATGAGCATCACCTAATTTTTCTTTTACTTCCGTAAGTAATGGATCAGTTTTATGTGCTAAGGCAAAACTAAAAGCCATATAACCAAAAACATTGTAGACATCTTTAAAGGTATAAGGCTCTTTTTTAACACCTACTAAATAAAACTCTAATGGAGTTGGACCATTTTCTATAAACTGATTAATTCCGTCCAAATACGCTTGCGTTAATTGATACATCTTAGAACTTTCATCCATTTCTTGAATAGTAATTGCTGCCGCTTCTTCAATTCCTAAGCCTGAAAAAAATTTATCAGCTCGCACTAATTTTTTTCCAAATATTTCAGACAACCTACCTGCAGCCAGTCTTCTAATCAATTCCATTTGCCATAATCTATCTTGTGCATGCACATACCCTAAAGCTCGGTAAGCATCTTTTTCATTGGCTGCATTAATGTGTGGTACTCCTATATCATCATAATATACTTTTACTTCTTGGGTTAATTTTTTTAATGGAAGATTCCCTTCATAGTCTGGTTTTAATGTTTGAATAAATAAAAAAGCACCAACAAGTACTAGTACCAATAAAACAATAAGGATTTTTAAACTTTTTTTTACGATTTTCATTATAATGTTTAGTAGTTAATTTTAAGAATAATCTTTTTCCTGTAATAATGCTTCGCTCCTAGTCAATTAATTAAAAATGTAATTAACCAAAACGTACTATTTATTGATCGAAGAAGAATTCTTGTTAAATATAAGAAAAATCAATCTTCAATGATAACCAACAATCATATGAGCGTAAGTTACAATCAATAAAAATTCAACTAGACTATAACAAATTATAGTCGTATTTTTGGAACGTTAAAACGAGTACGATGAGAAAAATTCATATGGTTGACTTACAAAGTCAATATCAACAAATAAAAGATACTGTTGATACTTCAATCCAAGAAGTATTAAACTCTTCAGCCTATATTAACGGTCCGTATGTAAAACAATTTCAGGCAGATTTAGAAGAATACTTAAATGTAAAGCATGTAATTCCTTGTGCAAATGGTACTGATGCATTACAAATTGCCATGATGGGCTTAAATTTGCAACCTGGTGATGAAGTTATTACAGTAGATTTCACTTTTGCCGCAACCGTTGAAGTTATCGGATTACTTAAATTAACACCTGTTTTAGTAGATGTTGAAGCAGATACGTTTAATATGGATATTGATGCTTTGAAAAAGGCCATTACCCCAAAAACAAAAGCAATAGTTCCAGTTCACTTATTTGGACAATGTGCCAACATGGAAGCTATTTTAGCCGTTGCTAAAGAACATAATTTATTTGTGATTGAAGACAATGCTCAAGCCATTGGTGCTGACTATACTTTTTCTAACGGAACTGTAAAAAAAGCAGGAACTATGGGAACTGTAGGAACAACTTCTTTTTTCCCCTCTAAAAACCTGGGGTGTTATGGTGATGGTGGCGCTATTTTTACCAATAATGATGAATTAGCTCATACCCTAAGAGGCATGGTTAATCATGGAATGTACAAACGTTATTATCATGATGTTATTGGAGTAAATTCGAGATTAGATAGCATTCAAGCAGCTGTTTTAAAAACTAAATTACCATTACTAGATGGTTATTGTGAGGCTAGAAGAAAAGCTGCTACATATTATTCTGAAGCTTTTAGTAGTAATCCAAATATAATTACACCAACTATCAGTAATTTTACAACACACGTTTTTCACCAGTATACTATAAGAATTACCAATGGTAAACGTGATGAATTACACCAGCATTTATTAGATAATAACATTCCTAATGCTATTTATTATCCTGTTCCTTTACATGCACAAGAAGCTTATAAAGATGAACGTTATAATGAAAATGATTTCAAAATAACTAACCAATTAATAAATGAGGTAATATCCTTACCTATGCATACAGAACTAGACGAAGAGCAATTAAACTTTATAATTAAAACTGTTAGGGATTTTTTAAGCTAACTACTTTTTTAAAGTATATTGGCACTATATAATAATAAGCTAAATATGAAAAAAATTCTTGTTACTGGCGGATTAGGTTTTATTGGTTCACATACCGTAGTGGAACTACAAAACGAAGGTTTTGAAGTAGTTATTATTGATGATTTATCAAACTCAAAAATTGATGTTCTAGATAACATTACACAAATCACAAACCAAAAACCTGATTTTCATCAAATAGACTTGCGAATTAAATCAGATGTCAAAAACTTTTTTGATACGAATAAAATTGATGGAATTATCCATTTTGCTGCCTTTAAAGCGGTAGGAGAAAGTGTTGAAAAACCTTTAGAGTATTATGAAAATAACATTGGTAGCTTAGTTTATTTATTACAAGAAATGCGTGATAGAAATATTGATAATTTTATTTTTAGTTCTTCATGTACCGTTTATGGGCAAGCAGATGAGTTACCAATCACTGAAAATGCGCCAATAAAACCAGCTGAGTCTCCTTACGGAAACACCAAACAAATAGGTGAAGAAATTATAAAAGAAGCCTGTAATGCCCATAATTTAAACTCGATTGCTTTACGCTACTTTAATCCAATAGGTGCACATGATAGTATTAAAATTGGAGAATTACCTTTAGGAATTCCGCAAAATTTAATTCCTTATGTAACACAAACCGCCGCTGGAATAAGAGAACAACTTTCTGTTTTTGGAGACGATTATAATACTCCAGATGGTACAGCTATTAGAGATTATATACATGTTGTTGATTTAGCTAAAGCTCATATTGCAGCCTTAAAACGTTTATTAAACAAGAAAAATCATAACAACTTTGAATATTTTAATGTAGGAACAGGAAAAGGAAGTTCAGTATTAGAAATAGTGAATTCTTTTGAGCAAGTTACCCATCAAAAATTAAATTATAAAATAGTTGGCAGACGTGCAGGAGATATCACTGCTGCGTATGCCGATACTACTATTGCTAATAAAGAACTTAACTGGAAAACAGAAAAGTCATTAAACGAAGCACTTCTTTCTGCTTGGAAATGGCAACAAAAAAATAGTTGATAAATCATTCAAATACCACAAATTAAAAAGCTGTCATTGTTCTTCAAATGACAGCTTTTTACTATTTAAACTATATACTAAAAACTAATGTTTCATTACCTAAAAATTATATCCAATTGAAACTTGTAAAACTCTATGATTAAATTCAATATTATCATTAGCATTTGAAATGTTTGTTAACCCTAAATTATAACGTGCTCCAAAGTTTAACCCATTTTTAAGCTTATATCCCAATCCTAAGTTAATCATGCAACCTGTTTCTTCTAAATACTTTTTATTTCTATTATTTAAGAAAAAGTACAAAACTTATAAATAGAGTTATTAAAAGTAGGTAACGTATTTTTAGTTTTTTGCATTGCTTAATATTTAAATGGTATTGTTTAATCTTTTATTAATACAATGCTGACTCTTTTTCCTCTATGCTTTTTAAAAAAACTTCTTATTCCTTATTGTACAAAAATTCTTTTAATCATTTTTGACCTTTTTACACAAATTTTTGATCCTTTTTAATTACCTCAAAAAAACATAACCCAATAATTTTGCTCAAAATTTATGTAATCATATACTAATAAAAACGGGGATAGAAATAAATAGCAAAAACACGTAAAACAACTATACCTCACTAAAAAAACTTAACCATTTAAAATCAATTACTTTTTTATATGAAAAAATATATTGCAGAATTTATAGGGACTTTTCTATTAATTTTTTGCGGCACGGGTGCCATTATTGTTAATCAATATAGTAATAACAGTTTAGGTTTACTAGGAATTGCCTTTACCTTTGGTATTACAGTGTGTGCTATGATTTATATTTTTGGAAATATTTCAGGCACTCATATAAATCCGTCCGTAACAATTGCTTTAGCACTGGGGAAGTTAACTTCTAAAAAAGAAGCTTTTTTTTATATTTTATCTCAGATGTTTGGAGCTATTTCGGCTAGTCTTTCACTTCAAATTTTATTTCCTAAAACCTCAACATTAGGTAATACGATACCAGTTGAAAACCTTTATCAAGCCTTTATTATGGAATGTTTATTAACATTTTTGCTCATGCTTACCATTTTAGCTGTAAGTACTAAAAAAGAACTTACTACCAATAGTGGATTAATTATTGGTACTGTTATTATTGGAATTATTTTACTAGCTGGTCCTATTTCGGGAGGCTCTTTCAATCCTGCAAGAAGTATCGCTCCTGCAATTGTCTCTAGAAACTACTCAGCTTTATGGATATATATAACAGCTCCTACTTTAGGAGCTATTATGGGGATATTTAGCTGGAAATCAATTCATAAAACAACATAAAGCTTCTTATTCAAAACTAGCTAAATAAAAAGCCTACCATTTAACAGGTAGGCTCTTTTAAAATAAAATTGGGGAAAAACGAAAAATTTCTACCTATCAAGGTTAGGCAAAAATAATATGTTGTCCCCCTACATTTACTACTCTATCAGGTAGTTCTAATTAAAAAACACAACCGTGATTAAGAAGTATCTTATACGTGAATTATTCTTGTAAAAGACTTAAAATATAAAAAACTATTATCTAGTGAACTACCTCAAATAAATTCATAAGACTATAAGTTTAATTTTGACACACAATCCATGAATCAATATACCTTTTGGCAGTACCCATAAATAATAACAACTTTTTAACTATTAAACTTAAAAACACAATAAATAATAAAAGAGGCTACTACATACTATAGTAACCTCCTTAAGTTAATTGAGAAATTTAATTTTATAAATGCCTCTTTTAACCAAACCTTATCCTATTCTACACAAAATTAGCACATCCCTTTTCTCTACTCACTATCCTCCTAGATAGTTTTTACGTTCACATGCTTACCTTAACCTTAATAAATATAAATGTACACTTGAAAAGATAGCTTTATAGTAAAAAACTATGTTATTAATAAAGTCTATTTAAAAATTTTTCATCTAAAAACTTCAGTGATATTTACAGAAAAACAACTCATTAAAAGAAGTTAGGGATACTCTATTTAAGAACTATTAAACAAAGAGACTACTATTAAATAAGTAGCCTCTTTTAAAAGTGAATTGGGGAAAAACGAAAATTTACACCTTATTTAAGGTTTAACAAAAATAATACGGTGTAACACTTATATTAACTACCCTACTGGATAGTTATCTAAAAAGCTAAGTCTACTTTTGAGAAGTTTTATTATCAATATACTCTATGTTTAAAATTCTAAAAAATACGTTGCACGCTTAAATCAATAATCTCAATAAAAATCTTAAAATGTAAAAAGCTGTCATTGTTCATCCAATGACAGCTTTTTAAAACCCAATTAACCAAACAAAACGATAGGTTCTTTTAGAAAAGTTTTTTCTAAAAAAGAGGCTACTAAATTAAAGCGTAGCCTCTTTAGATTCATTAAGGTATTTAATTCATAAATAACTCTTTTAAACCTATTGTAAACCTACTTGTATTAAAAATACATTACAAAATTAAGTTACAATTACTGTTTTTATGCTATCTCATAAGGTAGTATTAAGCTAATTAACATCCAATCTTCAATATTTAAAATATCTTTTTTAAGTTATATCCTTACCTTTTTTTAATCTCATCTTAATATTTATATAAAAAATAAAGAGACTATTTATTAAAACAGTCTCTTTTAAAGTAAATTTGGAAAAAGCTAAAAAATATATTTTTAACGCTTAGCAAAAATATTTTTTTCTATGCTTATAATTCCTACCCCACTGGGTAGTTTAATTGTAAAATTTAAACTTTCGTTAATATTAATCTAACTATTTACTCAAATAAATTCATTAGAATGTAATTTTTATTTTAATACAACCCTTAGGGTGTTATACCTTTTGATAGTCCCCATAAATAATAACAACTTTTTAATTATTAAACTTAAGAACAAAACACAACAAATAATAAAAAGAGGCTATCAAATACTATAGTAACCTCCTTAAGTTAATTGAGAAATTTAATTTTATAAATGCCTCTTTTAACCAAACCTTATCCTATTCAACACAAAATTAGCACATCCCTTTTCTCTACTCACTATCATCCTAGATAGTTTTTACGCTCACATGCGTACCTTAACCTTAATAAATATAAAAGTAAACTTGAAAAGGGAAGCTTATAGTAAAAAACTATGTTATTGATAAAGTATATTTACAAATTTCCACCTAAAAACTTCAGAAATATTTACAGAAAAACAGTTCATTAAAAAAAGTTAGGTATGCTCTATTTAAGAACTATTAAACAAAGAGACTACTATTAAATAAGTAGCCTCTTTTAAAGGTGAATTGGGGAAAAACGAAAAATTTACACCTTATCTAAGGTTTAACAAAAATAATGCGTTGTAATAATTATGTTAACTACCCTATTGGATAGTTATCTAAAAAACTAAGTCTACTTTTGAAAAGTAGTATAACTGATATGCTCTATGTTTAAAACTCTAAAAAATACGATGCATACTTAAATCAATAATCCCAATAAAAATCTTAAAATGTAAAAAGCTGTCATTTTGTATATAATGACAACTTTTTAAAACCCAATTAACCAAACAAAACGATAGGTTCTTTTAGAAAGTTTTTTCTAAAAAAGAGGCTACTAAATTAAAACATAGCCTCTTTAGATTCATTAAGATATTTAATTCATAAATAACTCTTTTAAACCTATTGTAAACCTACTTGTATTAAAAATACATTACAAAATTAAGTTACAATTACTGTATTTATACTATCTCATAAGATAGTATTAAACTAATTAACCTCCAATCTTCAATATTTAAAATATCTTTTTTGAGTTTTATTTTTACCCATTTTTAATATCATCTTAATATTCATATAAAAAAATAAAGAGACCATTTATTAAAACAGTCTCTTTTAAAGTAAATTTGGAAAAAGCTAAAAATCTATTTTTAACGCCTAGCAAAATATTTTTTTCTATGCTTTTAATTCCTACCCCACTAGGTAGTTTAATTGTAAAATTTAAACTTTCGTTAATGTTAATCTAACTATTTCCTCCAATAAAAAGGTATGCTGCGCTTCTAATCCATTTACTTCACTCTGAATTTGCAGCACCTTAATTAACGATCGCTCTTTTAATCGAGTTTCTAAGTGCGATTTACGCAAACCTATCCAATCTTATTACCTTTGATAGAAATTTGTATAGTAATTAGTTTTGTAAAAAAGAAATAATCAAAAAATTGAATGACATTCATTAAATACAAAAATAAGATCCACCCATTGTTTTATATTTACTAATTAGGCTAGTACTTTTATAAGTTTAACCTACCCTTTTCCTTCAAACAGTAACCTTTAGATATACTTTATATTTAGTTTTAGAACAAAGTATTGGTATGATACCTTTTAGTTAGTCTAAATACGTAAAGTTAATATTACTTTTTGTAAGTCAATGTCATTGATATAGTTTCTCCTTTTCTAATTTCCCATTCTTCTTTAATTCCTTTTTTTGTGTACATAGGATCCGTAAAAAATGTTGGGTATATATAAGGAAAAAACAAACCACAATTACCAGGCTGTTTATAACAACTAGGTACGGACTTTAAGTATTCAACTGTTATTATAATATCTTCTTTAACAACTATATCTAGATTAGATAAATCTACAGTCTTCCAACCAACAAATTCATTATCTAAGGTTACAATAATATTTGATTTATTAATATACTTATAAGGTTTATTATCTTTAACATTATAAATATTAATTTTTAGAATTGAGTTTTTAAATGTATTCTCTTTAATATAAAAATTAAACTTTTTCAAATAACTAGACTTTTTAGTTCCCAAAGAAAACTTTCTTCCAATCTCATGCCCGGGTTTATTCCACATATATTTTTTAAAACTACTAGAAAACCTAATCATATCACTCGTATTAGTTCTAGTTTTACCTTTTGTATAAGTCTTCATTTTTTTGACTTTAAGAACAACTTCATCTAACTTCTCAAAAACTTTTACTAAGTAAATCTTAATCTTCTCGTTTTTTAAATCTTTAACTGTTATTTGTTTTGTTTTATAACCTAAACAAGAGAACTCTATAATGTCAGAATCTTTAAAATCACTCCTTAATAATTTAAAGTTTCCTTTTTCATCAGAAAATGTTCCTTCATTTTTATTTAATGCAATTATATTCACATAAGGTATCGTCAATTGTTCTTTATCCATTATAACTCCTGAAATAAACAATTCTTGTGAAAAAGAATTACTAACCCATATAATAAAAACTAAGCCCTTAATTAAAAAACTATTTATTTGATTGTTCATACTTTTTTATATTTATTCATCATCTTTATATCCCTATATAAAACATATTAAGAGTACGCAAAAGTAATTCGTTACCCTTTAAATTAAACCTAAAATTTTATCAAAAAAAGTTAAGAAAAAAATTGACCAACTCTAAACCAAAACTTTTACACACTCTATTTGTTTAAGTTAAAAACTAATTAACAAAACACTTAAATTAAAACTAGACAAATCTTCTATAACAACATAAATAAAAGATTAATTATTCATTTCACTTTTAATATAAAGTATAAAATGCTAATCTGTTAAAATTATTTCCATAGGTACTATAAAGTCAGCTCCTTCTTTTTCTTTATAAATTTCCCATTTTTCAAAATTTAAGACATATAACTCTCCTAAATCATTATAACCTTTTCTTTTTCTTTTTCTTTCCATCAAATCTATACTAGGAGCATAATAAGCCGAATCAACCCTGTATTTTTGAAAACTTAAAAGTTTAAAATTTCTTTTTAAACTATCATTTTTATTAAACTTTTTCTTATAAATGGGATAAGTTGATAGCTCTATTGGAGCCTCAAACATATTATTAATAGGTAGGAATAATTTTTCTATTCCTATAAAAAAACCATTTTCTGGGACTTCAAGATAATATTTAGAAAAATCTAAATGATATTTCTTTTGATTACTTCTAAGATATATCACTATACTTTTAGAAATAAGATCATTTCCAGGAGTTCCGTTAGCTATATTTCTATCAAAAACTCGTATTCTTACTTTAGATGGCCAATGATAATTTTCTTTAAACGTTATTGTTACAGTTTTTAAATAATTATATTTTTTTAGCTTACTATTACCTTTTATGAGCTGGGCAAAAATTCTTTTTCCTCTCTTAAAATAATTGGCATTTTTTTTCCCTTTAATAGAGCCTAAATATATTTCTTTAGTTTCTTTTTGTTTAACTATTACCTCATCTAAAATTTCTGTTTTTGGCTTTAAATAAAAAATTTTAGACTGTAAACTCTTAGCATCTACAAGTGTATCTTTATAATTCAAACATGATATCAATATTTTTGAATTTAATTCTTTTTCTTCTATTACCAATGAAAACTCTCCATTAACTGAAGTTGGAACCCCTTTATTTGTTTTTTTAAATTTTAAATGAGCATAAGCCACTGGTAAGTTTGTTTCATTATCTAATAATTTTCCTTCAAAAGAAATTAATTGGGCAGTAATACTTTTAGATAAAAAAAATGATAGTAATAATAATAATCTCATATATAAATAATATTTAATACACTGTTTAATCTTAAAATAAGTTAATTTTAATAAAATTTACAAAATAAACAGTAAGTAATTTTTTAAAGTTTTTAACTAAAAGCAAATAGACTTAAAATAATAGAAATATGTGAATGATTACTCCTCTAAATAAGTCCTAAATCAAGATTTAGGACTTATTTAAAATTAAATTTTCGTTAATCAAACTATTTCCTCCTTTAATAATACATACTGAACTTCTAGTCCTTTAACTTCATTCTGTATTTGTAATACCTTCAACTAATGAACACTCTTCTAATCGAGTTTCTAAGTGCGATTTTACTTTAGTCAACTTCCTAGAAAAATCTTGTACAAACTTTTTTCTGAAAAATTTTCTTGTATAAATGGCGGAAGAATTCAGGCACTAGGGAGGGAGATGCTTTTTATTAAAAACAAAACCCTCACAATTAAAAACTGTGAGGGAAAAATTGCGCTATGAAATCGATTAAGTACTCTTAAGAGCATTTGATATACCTTCCTGTATATTTAATCGCATGGGCGATAGCCATGGAGTTTAATTCCCCGATTCCTTACTTCGAATAGTTTTAAAACGTTTTCGGCTAAACACCCAACTGAGTAGTTCATTAGATAAGATTACTCTTCCTCTGAACTAGGTTCAGTATTTGTATCCGTATTACTCCCTGTTCTATTAGCTACTGCTTGATTGTATTGCTTGGCAAATTCACTTAGCCTATCTAACAACACTCCATAAACTACATTAGCACTTAATGTTTTATGTGCTTTTATATGCTCAACAAGCACACTATAAGCTTCGGTAGCTTCTTTTCTAAGTTCTAAAAACTTTATATCTGGTACATCTGCCCTTTCCTCAATACGCTCAATATACCTAGTATCAAATTCAATATTTGCTGCTTTTAGTTCTGCAAACCATACCTCTAAACTTAAATCAGTTAATGCTTGCGTTAAACTAGCTTCTCCTTCAATATCTTTTACAATACTATATAAAATTCCTGTTTGCTCATTATAAGCTCTTCTCGCAATATTAGCCCCATACCTATCTATAGCATCTAATACTAAATTTGCCTGAGTAGTTATTGCTTCTTCAAAATGGCTACCATAAGCAACAGCTAAAGTTCTTATTCCTGTAACGGCTTTATCTCTTCTGGCATCTAGTGCTTGAATTTCTTTAGTTATAGCACTTCCTTGTGCTAACTGAAAAGCATCAAACAACTTATTAAATACTGTAGTAAGTGTATTTAATGGCTCGGTTAACTGTAGCTCTGCTACTTCTTGTTTGTTAATAGTTTCTAAGGTTTGACGTAGGTATTGTACAAACTCTACATTACGATACCTTATTAAATTAGGATTTGTCATTGACTTTTAATTTTTATGATTTTACAATTTTTACTGAATGTAATTACAGGAAGTAATTCCATAGCTAACGCAATGTACATTTTTAAATTAAAAAATATAACACACTACTTGTTAAGTAAATGCTAAAAATTTCAGAAAACCTATGATCTGAAGTGTGAGGTGTGAGGTGTGAGGTGTGAGGTGTGAGGTAAATATTAAACTATCTTGACTAAAAATCAAAATAATAAATGACACACTTTAATGAATATTCCCTATTTCTATCTAATAACTCCTTTAACTCCTTAACTTCTTTAACTCCTTAACTCCTTAACTCCTTAACTCCTTAACTCCTTAACTCCTTAACTCCTTAACTCCTTTTAACTTCTTTAACTTCTTAACTAAAAACTCATAATTAATTACAAAATTGCTATGCACAAGGAAACATCAAATTGTAGACTTACAAAAGCTTCCTGCAATCAGAAAAGTCAAATTGTAAACTTGCAAAAGCTTCCTGCACAAGAAAACATCAAATTGTAAACTTACAAAGACTTCCTGCATTGAAAAATAACGTTTGTAAACTTACAGAACCATCATGCAATCGGTATTGACTTCTGTTAACCTTACAGAACCGCCATGCAATCGGTATTGACTTCTGTTGACCTTACAGAACCATCATGTAATCTGTATTGACTTCTGTTAACCATACAGAACCGCCATGCAATCGGTATTGACTTCTGTTAACCATACTGAACCGCCATGCAACCGGTATTGACTTCTGTTGACCTTACAGAACCACCATGCAATCGGTATTAACTTCTGTTAACCTTACAGAACCGCCATGCAATCGGTATTAACTTCTGTTAACCTTACAGAACCGCCATGCAATCGGTATTGACTTCTGTTGACCTTACAGAACCACCATGCAATCGGTATTGACTTCTGTTGACCTTACAGAACCGCCATGCAATCTGTGTTGACTTCTGTTGACCTTACAGAACCATCATGCAATCTGTATTGACTTCTGTTAACCATACAGAACCGCCATGCAACCGGTATTGACTTCTGTTAACCATACTGAACCGCCATGCAACCGGTATTGACTTCTGTTGACCTTACAGAACCACCATGCAATCGGTATTGACTTCTGTTAACCTTACAGAACCGCCATGCAATCGGTATTGACTTCTGTTAACCTTACAGAACCGCCATGCAATCGGTATTGACTTCTGTTGACCATACAGAGCCGCCATGCAATCGGTATTGACTTCTGTTGACCTTACAGAACCATTATGCAATCTGTATTGACTTCTGTTAACCATACAGAACCGCCATGCAATCGGTATTGACTTCTGCTAATCGTACTGAATCACCATGCAACATACGTTAATTTTAAATTATGAATGTTGAATTTTTAGTTATTAGTTATTTCAACGCTACCAACTAAAAACTATAAAAACCAAACTCTAAAAGCTTAATACAGGTTATTAACTAAAAGATTCCTTCACTTCGTAAACCTCGTTCGGAATGACAGTGAAATTTGAAACAATGTCATCACGATTGTAACGCAGTGAAAAGAAGTGATCTTTTTATTTTAAATGATAAGTTTTAAGTTATACTACTAATTAAAAATTAATCACTAACAACTTCCTCCCTCAACCCTATACCCCAAACCCGCCAAAGGCAAAAAAACAACTAACATTAAGGGAAAACCCTTAGATAAATTTCAGGGGAACTGAGTATTGCAATTCACACAAAAACCCTTTATGTTTGAAGCTTACAAAAACACAACAACTAACTAACAACCAATACAAAAAAACGCTAAAACCCTCTGTTATTTCATAGTATATTTACATTAGTTATTAATAAAAAAACCAATGTAAACATGAAAAAAGTAACATTAATAGTAGGTATTATAATAGGTATGTTATCACTAAACAGTTGTACAGATAATACATTAGAAGAAGTTGAAACTAAAGAACAACATAGAATCCAGTTCATCGACAAAGAAGACGCAACCAACTCTAACGGAGGTGAAGAAGACGAAATCGACCATGGCGAAAATTAGTATATATAGTCGATACATTTTTGTTGCGGTAGCAATAGTTACCGCCTTTTTTATACATGAAATTCCTCCTAATAAATCCAAAGCATATTTAGAAGCTAAAGAAAGTTATTTAAATAGCAGGGAAGAAAGAACTATTGCTTTAGAAAGATTAAAAAACATATCTAAAAATACATCTGAATATAAAGAGTATAAAAAACAAGCAAAAAAAGCAGATGAAAAGTGGGCTATTTTAAAAAAAGTTAAACAAAATGACTCTTTCTTAGGTTTTAAAAATTTTCAACATTTCTTAGGAGAGTTTGGCTGGGCATTTGGTTTATTTATTTACTCTTTTAGTTGTTTTATCATTTCTTGCAAAGAACGTAATGGTTTTAAAGACATTAAATTATTACATATTCCTGTAATATTTATTTCTATTTTCTACATTATTTATACCATTCAGCCTTTTCCTGATTACCCTAAAATAACTTATATATTTACTGCTGTTATACTTACTATATTTTTATCCATATCAGTTTATATAGTTGCTTCTAAAAACCTAAATTTAATTTTTTCATTGAAAGAAAACATAAGAGATTTAGTAGGTTTCGTATTGAATAACACTAAGGAAACGAAAGAGAGCGATAAATGGAATTTATTAGAAAAAATTTCTAAAAGAATATAAAATGGATGCAAGAAAAAAGGAAATACTATCAATTCTGAAGAAAGCTGACCTTATTCATGAAAAAGATCTTATAAATGAACTTTTAAAAATTCATAGCTTGACTGATCCTGAACAAATAAAACGAAAAATTGATAAGATGATTTCAGAAAACCAAAAATACAAAAGAGGGATAATGAAATTCTAACTTTTGTTTTTCAAATATTCCATTAACTTTTTATTTGAGTAAGTTTCTAATATTATTTTAAATTTTTCATTGTTAATAAACTTATCATAATTATCAATTATAATATCAACTACTTTATCAACCTCAATACTAGAATTATTTTTTATAATCTTATTTAAATCTTCTTGTATAAATGGTTCTCCTTCTCCACTCTCCAACCAATCCAAGTTTACAGTTGGAATTAACCTCTTCAACTTCAAAAGAAAATTACCAGAAATATCCTGCCTTTCCTTTATTAACATACTAATATAATTAGCGCTTACTTCAATATTTTCAGCAAAGCTTTTGTTTGTAAAACCTGACTCTTTTATAATATATTTTAAACGCTGTCCCTTATTCATAATTAAAAAAATATAATATATATTATTTTTTATTTGTTTTTATATAATAAAATTTATATTTTTATAGTGTGATACAAACAAATATATGTAAATATAACCTTTTAAGAGGTACAACTAGCGTATATAAGCCGTACAAGCATGTTTACAGTAAAAGAATAAAGAAAGTAACCTTATTAATAACTAAAAAATGTTTATCAACTACCCAAACCATCAGCAACCAATCCCCATACTTTATGAAAACAACCATACTTCACAATCATTACAGATTGTTAGCTATTGTAGAAGCCTATGCCAGTGTGTATAGTGATGATGTACAAAATGTAGTTTTGCAGAAGGAAATCATTGATACGTTGAGTGACGCCCGTGAAATACAAAAACAAGGTTCAGTACCCTTGTTTGTATTTCCTAATTAGGTTAGTGCTTTTATAAGTTTAGAAGGGTGCTTATAATTTTTACTAGCCATTTTTTCCCTGCAACAGGTCAACTATTAGGTGTGCTTTGTGTTTGGTTTAGTACACAATATCGGTTGCACGCCTTTTGGTTGACTAAACTACAGAAAAACGCAGACAGATCAAAGTTTTTTAAATAAAACTTGGCTATCGCCCTGCGATTAAAGGCTATCCTATGGTATTGAATTCTTAAGAAACATGGAAGCTTTATCTAGAATCGTATTATTAACTAATTAACATTTCTTTAACACAAATCAGTTAAAAAAGACTGAAAACGGCTAAAAAGTACCTTTTTCGATTACTTTTTGTAATGGAAAAAAGTACTCCTTTTACAAAAGGGCTATTTAATTTTGCCTAAAAAATTATCAATCTTAAAGTATTAATCTAATGAAAAAAGAAAGAGCTCCTGCTTATTTAAATAACACATTCCATTTTTAAAATTCTATAAACAATAATAACTAACCATTTACTTAAAAAATTCAAACAAATGAAAAACACAAAAAAGAAGCTTAAAAGACTAGTTTTATTAGGAGTTTTACTAATAAGCTCCTCACTAATAATGTACAACTGTCAACCTGATAATGATTCAGAACAAATACTCCATAAAAAAGAAGAGAAACAAGATTTTACTTATGAGGAAAATGTAGATATTTCTGAACATGAAGTAACTAAAGAACTTAGAATACCTAAAGACAAAACTACTTTTAGAGACACTAATTTAAAAACTTCTAACAAAAGCATTCCAGATATTGAAGTAGTTACCACTTCTGCATCAAGAGTAACTACTGCAGACCATCAGATATACACCTTTCCACTAAACAATAACTGTACAACAGAGTACGCACTGCAAAATTTAGCGGTTATAAAGAAGAATGATGGCACACTACAATACTTACTTATTAACTATATAAAAGCAGAAACCAAGAACCCTAATTTCCCTTACCATATTGAATACAAAACAATACCTAATGATTTAGAATTGGTCAATATTAATCAGTTACATAGAGGTGATAAAGCATCTAGTTCTAGTGCAAAAGAGGCTAGTGAAGATAGAAAATGTTATAGAATAGGTTTTTTACCTTGTAAATGTAGAGGAAAAGCTGACGGGCACAAACCTTCAGATTGCCCTAAATGTAAAGGAAGCCCTGTTGGTTTAATAGAAATAAGGTGTGGTGATACATCTGGAACTGGTGCAACACCAGACTATGAAGCTCCTCCGTGCCTTGAATGTGCAATAGATCCTGATGGTAATGCACCTGTACCTGTAGCTTTACCTTCTAATGGAGGAAATACCAGTAGCACAGGAAGCGCTGGCAATCCTCCACAACAATACACCCACAATGGTGAAATAATTTGCGATAGTAGCGGGGCTTGTAACGCACCTCAATTTATCCCTTTAATTTCTTCGCAAACTTTTGAACAAAAATTAGGGTTGAATGTAGAACAAATTAATATTTTAAAAAGTTTAGAAGGTGTTGCATTTAAGAGTCAACTAGAAGCTTATGCTGCAAAAAACAATTACTCTGAGCATGCTAAACAACAAATAAAAAAAGCTATTGAAATATTTCCTCATCTTAACTTTTTAATGAAGTACTGGCCTAAAAGTCCTGATGAGTGGGCTGTTATAGGCGAAGTTTTTAAAAGTATTGCTGGAGAATTAGCTTTAGGTTTAGTACCTGGATATGATTTTGTAGAAAGTGTGCAACATTTAGTAAAAGGAAATATAGGACAAGCTGCTTTGGCTTTTGGTTTTGGAATAGCTTCTTTCTCTCCTGCTATACTTGCTAAAATTGGAAAAGTAGGCATTAAACTTGCCAAGATTTTAAAAAAAATAATTAATATTGTAGAACCACTTTCCAAGGTATTTAAAAAAGGGTATAAACCTAAAATTGTAGACGATGTACTAGAACTGATAAACCGAAGAGGAAAAACAATTACTAGAGGAGCGGATAATGTAGAGGCTTTTACCAAAATCATTAATAACTCTAAATTAAATAAACATTTATTTGAAGGAGATATATCTAAAATTATAAAAGCTGATGGAAGCATAAAATATAAAGTTACTGGTGTACATTCTAATAAAGCTTTTTTAAAAGGTGATGTTAGGATTAAGTCTGGAACAAAGACAATTCCTAATTCTAAAGGATACTATAAAGCCAAAATTGAAGCTAAAATAGATGGTTTTATAAATGCCCAAGGTACAAACTGGAAGGTTAAGGAAAAAACTTCAACTTTCTTCCCAGATAGTTGGAGTATTGAAAAGATACAATCAGAAGTAGCTATAGCTTTCCAAAACAAGAAATTAATTCTTGGAAACAAATTTGAAGGAGTAATGTCAGACGGTACTAAGCTTAATATGTTCTTAGACGAATTAGACAATATTAAAACTGTATTTCCCATTTTAGAATGAAATTATTAAATAAATATTCGATAGATTTTAAATATATAAATAATCGAAAAACTGCTATTTTCCTAAATAAGCAAAGCGAAATTTTATCTCAATATTTAGATATTTGGAGATATCCTGATGAAATTGAAGATACGTTATTACCTGCTATAGAATCAGTCCTTATGGAAAAGGAAGTATCACAAGATATTGATGCTGACATGGTCGGAGTAGCCTACATAGAAAACAATTTAACTCGAATAGAGGATAGTGACATGGACTATGATAGTATAGTCCTAAAAACTAAAGACTTTCAAGAAATTGTACTGCAATGGATAAACTTCTTAAAAGAGTAAAATTACAGTAAAACTAAGAGACAACCAATTGTTGAATATTTCAACTGATGTTGTAACAGGTGTATTAGATGATGCACCTCAAATCGGAGTAGCTTTAATAAAATAGAATTATGAAAATATTAAAAAAGTATAACCTAGAAGTTAACAATAACCGAATCTCTTCAAAAGATAATGACAAGCAAATACTTACACATTTTTTATCTTTTTGGGAAAATACACAAGACATAAAAGAAGATTTATTGCCTGAGCTAAATCTAGTAATAACTAAAAAATTAAAATTTAATGATATTGGTGCTGATGTTGTAGGTGTAGCCTATGTGGAGAAAGAAATTACTAAATTAATAGGAAGTGATATAGGGCATTCTAATTTTGAATTACCCACCGAAGACTTTAAAAAAATAATATTGGAGTGGCTTTCCATTTTAGAAAAAGTAAGAAGCTAATAAATATATCAAACTGAAGCTCTCGAAGCTTCGGTTTTTTAATACTTTTTTAAAACTAAACAAAAAGAATTGATTATTAATTAAAATAGACTAATAGTGTTTCCATAAGGTGGTTTGAAGACACTAATGGTAACATTAAATCAATATTTCCTGAATTTTAATTTATAATGAAAATAACAGACATTTCTCAAGAAATAACATGGACCAAAGAAAAAGGTTTAAGGTTTCTAACTAAAGAAAAAGATTTTACTTTTTTAAACGAATACCTCAGTAATCAAAATGTAAATAATATTGACTCTGAAATAATAAGGTTAAAAAGTTTTAAAGAAGTAATGATGATGCCGTTTGAGCAAATTGAAAACTATATAGTTAATGAGCTTGAAGGTTTCAATATTATTAAAGAAAAAGTTTATGCTCACATTGCTGGCGCTCATAATTTTACAATTTCAGTTTTGTATGAGGTTAAAACTAACAGTATCGTTTTAAAACCCCCTTATTTTGAAGATACATTTAAAATTGAAATTGACAACTTATTAACTCTATTAGAAAAAACTAAATATTTATTAGAAGTTTTTAATGACTAAGTAAATATGACAATCTTCCAAATGCTGTTAAAATTATTGAAAATGGCGCAGATATTAATTTGGTTAAAAGAATAGATGATTTACCTTCTGCGCAGTTAAGTAAGTTAGACGATTTAATTAGAAATCAGAAGAAGCCAGCTGAGTTTAATGGTCAATTTGATTTTACAGCTACGAAAACAATCAATGGAAGGTAAGTTAGTGTAAGACATGATAAAAATGGTTTTCCTGATTTTACACCGCATGCCTCAAGCCCAAATCATGTTTTTAGAGCAGATGATTTGGTAGGTAATGGGAGAGATTTTACTAGAGCTAATAATGCTATTAGAGGTAGATTTGATAATGTAGAAACACTTAGCAATGGTAAAGTTAAGATTAATGGTATTGAACATACTTGGCACCATCATCAAGATGGAAAAACACTATTTCCTGTTCCAAGTGATATTCATAATGTCAGAAGTGGAACAGGTTTTGCCCATTCAGGAGGTGCAACAATTATTAGTAAAGGATTACAAGGTTTATTTGATGGACCAATTTTTTAAATTTTTATTATTATGACAAAAGATGAAATCTCACAAAAAGGAACATTAAAAGAAGTATCAGGTTTATCTACTTTTACTTTGAATTTATTAGTTCCTTATTTTAATAAAAGTATTAAAATTGAAGCTTTTAACTTACCTAATTTAGATACTTCTACATTAGAATTTTCTTTAATGACAGAGATAATTAATGAAATTTTAACTTTATCCGAAAAAAATAATAATTGGATAAAAGATGAATTATTTAAGCATTATAATGATACTATCACACATAGTAATTATGGGATGATTAATTATACTGATTTTGACACTGATTTAGAAGCTAATAAATCATATTTCAAAATTCAGAACTCAGAAATGGCTTTTGAAAAATCAGAGCTAATTTTGATACATTTTGATCTTTACTTTAAAGATTTTAGACACTTCAACCTTGAATTTGAATGTCCTTGGGAAGAAGAACATAATATTATTTTAAATGTACAAAATGGTGAATTTAATAGTATTAGTTAAATCCTGATGGTTTCATAATTGATAGCGCATACCCTTATATTAATATTTGTTTTTTTATATGACAATTGAAAATAAACTTAAAAGTATTTTATCTGAGTTTTTTAGAGATAAATATTTTTCTCAAGGTATTTTAGAATTAAGAGAATCTTTAAACAATAATTCTTCTTACAGCAATTATTGGGAAGATGTTGCTAGATTGATACTAAATAAAGAATTAAATAACCCTCTAGATTTGGTTCATAATTCTGCTAATCAAGTACTAGATGAAAATAGTGAGGAAGAAGCTTATAAGTGGTTAAATTTTGTACTACTTAATTCACTTGGAAATAAAGACTCTATAATTATTGACTAATAATAAGTTCTTTTTTATTAATGCCTAATTATTTTTTTTAGAAGTAATTCTATAATATTTTAACTTATTCCAATATAAATTATTCCTATTAAAACAATACGCAATCATTTTTTTGCTTTAATATATTTGTAAGCAACATGTCTGGGGAGACATATAGATTATTTAATTTTCTATTAAACAAACTGTCTTATTATAAAAAAGGCAGTTTTTTAAGTTTATAGACATATCTTCTTTATTATATAAGTTTTTTCTATACTCCTTTAAATAAGAAAGTATTTAATAAATATAAAAAAGGCTGAATTCAAATGAATTCAGCCTCAATTATTAAGGTAATTACTTCCCTCAAAAGTTTACTTAATAATCACTAATTTTCTATAGAGTCTTTTACCTTCTACATTTAAATCATAAACATAAGTTCCTTCTGGTAACTTTTTACCTTCTACAACTCCATTCCAGTTAAAAGCATGTTTGCCTTTGGTAAATTTACCCGAATGTAACCTTCCTAAATTTTGCCCTACCATATTATAAATATGTAATTCTGCATGAGCATCTTTAGGTAAAGTAAATGTTATTTCAGTATGGTTTACCATTGGATTAGGTTTGTTTTGTGCTAATGTTAAACTTACCTCATTCTCTTTAATTACCTCATTTTTATGTGCAATATTAAAAACGTAAGGTGTTGTTAAAGTCCCTAAGCTTTGATTAGCTACAAAAGTCTCTTCATTTGTTAAATCAACAAGCTGGTTGCCATCATACAATTTAAATTGAACCGTTTCTTCTTGATTACTTCCTACTCCTAAATAATAATGGTATTCATCATTAATTAACTCTGCCTTTGAAGCTCCTCTTAACTCATTATCCACCATGGCTAAAATTGTATACGCTTTGGTATTATCCAAATCCTCTGTAACTAATTTACCATTGATATACATAAAGTTTGCATAAGCATTTTCATTCACTGCCATTCCTAAATCTTTATAAGAAGGAGTTGTTTCTAATTGACTAGGTATTTGCTCTTTTACGGTAGTAGAAAGTATTTCTCCTTTTGCAGCAAACCTAGCTTGAGGTGCATTAGTAGTAATACCTGAATAGTTAATAGCTCCTGCATTTTTTGCTTTGAAAATATAACCTAAACCTGGTGTTAAATGAGTTAAACTTCCTTTCCACCCTTCAGTAGTTGAATATTCAGCAAACAACCCTCTTCTCTCAATTCTATCTCCTGCACTTACTTTAGTAGCAGTAAACGATCTAACTGCATAACTTGTACGCTCTAAATTGTTTGGATAGAATGGAAGAGCATTGGATACATTACCTCCTACTATTGCTAAATTGGTATTTAAGTTAACAGGTAATCCTACTATTTCTATATACTTAACTGTATTTGTAGCCACCTTAACTAAATAAGCTTTAGAAATATCAATAGCTGTTAAATTCCCTGTAAAGCTACCATTGGCTCCTACTACTGCTTTTTGTGATGGATTGGTAATATCCAAGATTTCAGAAGCTACTGGTAGTCCTTTTATCGCTGTTAATGATAAAGTGTTAGCCATTTTAGTATCTTTTAAATTAAAACTTAACTCTTGGAATCCTTGTACCACAGGGATTCTTCTTTTTACCTTGTTACCTACCGTAAAAGTTACAGGCATTGCATCCGTACCTTTGCGCGTATTATAAGCAAAACTATAATTCTCTAGTATTCCTTCATATTCTGTACACTCTGAAGCATCCCAAATTCTAAAACTTAACGCATTCGTTTCATCTGCATTTCCAAAAACGGTTAAACTAACCAATCCATTGCTAGCTACTTTAGCATACCCTCTAGGTGTATTGCCTATATAAGCTGTTACAACATCATTAACATCTAATGATTTTTGGTTATTAATCAATAAATTCCCTTTAAAATCCATGGTAAATGGGTAATCGTTTTTAAAGCTTTGTGAAACTTCCGGTTCTGGACAAGTAACAAGTACTTCAACTCTAAAACTTTCAACTCCCAACTTAACTCCAGTGGTTTTATTACTAGTTTTAATATAAATATTAGCACTATGAATACCTGGGTTTAAGAAGCTTTTAATTTCAAAGACTAGATTACTGTTAGTTTCCCTAGCTTTAATAGTATTTACTGCTCCCTCAGTAGCACTGGCTCCTGATTTTACCTCAAACCATACTGGTAAATTTTCAAAGGTATAAGCTACATCTACGCCTCCATCTTTATTAATTAAATCAATAGTGTCAATGGTAGTTGCTTCTCCTTGATTCTGTGTAACTGATATATTATTTTGACTCCATTTCAGTTTACTTCTATCAACTATAAAGCTCCAAGATGTTTTGTCAACTTTATTTCCTAATGGATCTTCTAACTTTTTATCTTTTACAAAAACGGTTAAACTAGCCCCTTCCACAAACTCTAAATCTTGAATTTTCATATTGAAATTGATTATTGTATTGCCTTCAGACATGGTAGTTTCAAATTGAATGTCTTCTACTGTTTTAGTTTGATCTAATGGTGCCGCTGCCTCATTAGTAACAAATTCTATACTATTAGCTGTAGTACCTGAAGCATTTCCTGTAAAATCTTGAATAGCTTCATCTGGGTTACCATTAACCCCTTGTTTAGCCAATTTATTATCATTGAACACAAAGTACGCTTCTAATGTATCTTCACTACCATTTAATTGATTTTTCATATTACTTACTATCTGTGCAGGTGTTCTTAACGATCTCCATAAACGGATTTCATCTAAAGAACCAACAAAGGCATCTCCATTAATTACTGGAGCTATTACAATAGGTGCTTCATTTGTTTTTAATACCGTTGATATTTTCCCTGATCCTACTGGATTACCATTAAAATAGATAGTAGCATTTCCATTCACTTTATCAGCTATTACTGCTACGTGCGTCCAAGTAAAAGCTTGCAACCCTACAGATGATTTCACACCATCTCCAATATCTATTTTACCATCTGACCTTAATAAAACGCCATAGTTATTTCCTTTTTGTAAAATAGGTACACTCCCAGAGGTTGGGTATTTTGCTGGGTTTATCCACATTTCAATCGTTACTTCTTTTTCTAAATTAAACCTACTATCATGAGGAATAGTTATAAGATCATTAACGTGATCTAATTTTACTGATGTTAACGGTTTAGGAACCCCACCTAAAATACCTCGCATTGCTAATGAGCTAGTATTTACTGTAGCTGGATTTAGTGGTGCTGAAAATTTAGCCGAAATAGTTCCACTAGTATGAATTCCTCCATTATCTGGTGTAGTTAACACTAATTTTGGAGGTGTTCTCGCTATTTTTCCTTTTACAAAAGGAGTTGGATTTTTTCGGTTGTTTGGATTATCCGAACCTCCATCACCACATACAGGTACTATTCTAAAATTATATTCTCCATCTGTTATACCTGAAACATCTGCGCTATACTCTACAAAATCTGTTTTAGTATTCAAATGTTCTTTTAAGGTTTTAAGATCTAATTTCTTTAAAATTTTAGGCCTATTATTCCCTTTAATAGTATATTCTAAATCTACTGAAAAATCATCGGTATCAGGTTTGTCTTTTAATTCTGGTATTCTAAATTTAAAATTTAATTTATCTTCATCCGTACCATTAACCACCCAATCGTTTTGAGGTGTATCTGCCTCAATTTCTTCAATACATGGTCCTGTAAAATGTGCGGTTACCTCTATTTCCGCAAAAGGTTTTACTCCAACCTCTGCATACTCATCTACCCTGTATTTTCTATATCCTAGCCCTACTAAATCACAGTCTGCATACATTTGTATTTTAATATTTTCATATGAAATATTAGAAGGAGCATCGGTTCCTCTAGCAATACGTAATTGTGCTTTTACCTCTCCTTTAACTCCTGTATTTGAGTCCTTATCTAAATCAAATATAATACGAGAGGCAGTAGTAGGCTCAAAAATAGGCGATTCATTTAAATTTACTACAGCTCCTAATGGATTGGATGCTCCATCCATACCCACTGTGTATATTTTAAAAGTAGCATCTTCTGCAATTTGGGTATTTCGTAAGGTTAAATTGTATAATATAGATTCATCACCAGTACCATATCCTACAAGCTTATCTGAAACAAGTTCCGCTCCATACCTTGGTACTGTTCCTGATTCAAACGGACAAGAACTTCTACCAGCATTGGTTAAAAACATAGGCGTATCATAATGAGGATCTCTTCTAATAGAAACGTCAAATTGATCACCAGCGTCATCGTCATTCAACGTAAAACTATCAATTCTGTTATTTCCATTTCCATTAGATGTTACATTGTTTCTAAAACCATGTACTTTTGTTTCACTATTTAATAACAAACCTACTCCAAAAATAGTTTTTTCAAGTGAAAATTTATAGCCCGTATAAGCTCCACCTCCAACAGTATTTCCTTCATTTTTAATTTTTGATCTTGATAAAGTATAACTTATTTGAGTTAATGCGTCAAATGCAATTCGCTTATCTAAAATACTCGGATTTAATCCAGCTCCACCCTGCCCTGGGTCATTAGTATTTGTTAATTTTTTAGTGGTTGAATTAAAATCAAGGCCTTTATTAAAATTAGCTTTTTTTAACTTCTCATGATTAATTCTCATAATTCTATTCCAACTATCAATTTGATGCAAATAGTTAACAATGTCCTTATCTTTCTTATTTTTTGGCTTTTCCGCTAACAACTTATCTAATGTAGCTTTCAAATCCAAGTAATTTCTACCTTTAGGATTAGAAGTAATATTATTGTTTTTATTGTATTTTGCAATTGCACTTCTATACAAACCAGGGATAACATTATCAACTAAACTTTGTTTTGTAAAAGCAAAAGGAATTAAACCAGTAGGTTTTGCTACCTTATTAGAGATTTTTATAACAGGTGTGCACTCATTCATTTCAAGTATTTTACCTGTTCCAAGAGCAATAACCCTAGACATACCAATAAATACATCTGCGTCTTCCCCCACATAAGTAGGATCACTAGGGGTAGATACTTGTTTATCTAAAATTACCGTGGTTTCACCTGAACTATGATCAACATACTGAAAATCAGCACCTACATTAATATTATTTTCACCTACATTTTCAGAAACAGAAGTTCCTGAGGCTACAATAGCAGCAGCTCCTACTCCTACGGCTGTACCTGTTATTAATTTAGTTTTCAAGTTTACCTTAAGACCAAGAGAATTATCTGTAGTAATATTAGTTCCTTTATCCGTTGAAAAAGAAGTTGTAAAAGTTGCTCCTTTAGCTAAAGTCGCAAAACTATTATCACCAGGAGGATCATGCAATACGTACCCTACTTGTGGTTCTATTAACGTAAAATCAGAATTACCTTGGCTAGCTCCTGTTATAATTGCTTTTTTAGTGACTGTAGCATTTCTTCCCTTATGACTTGCAGATACAATAAAACTTCTGGTATAATCTCCTAAATAATTAGGCATTGAAGCTACTGTGTAAAAATTTTTGATATTAGCCGAAGCATTAATTATTAAGTCATCCTTAGATAAAATAGCATCTCCTCCAAGTTTTACTATTGCATCTTCAACAAAACATTTATTGTCTCCATAACGTTCAAAAACTGAGACACTCATTTTAAATCCTTCATGACTTTTTAAAATATACTTTCCGTCACAACTTGGTTCTATTTTATCTCCTACATACTTTTCAGCATCTTCTGGATGTAACGAAATAGCAGGAAAATCTTTTACTTTATACATCTCAACTTCAACCTCTATCGGGTTTCTATATTGAAAATCATAGGTTAAATTCTCTCTACGTAAATCTAAGACTGGGCTTTCTATAGTTCTATTAGAATTTTCATTGGTGATAGAAACTCTATACCTACCTGGAATTAAACCATCTATCTTGAAAATAGTTCCACTACTATCAAAGTTACTATTGCTTATACTTTTTTCAAACTTTGGATGTTCAATATCTGTACGGACTATTTTTCCTGTCCAAGTACCCGCTCTATTATTACAAGGCACTACAATATTCCCTATAAAACTTCGTCTGGTAATATTCTCAAAATGCAAATTTTGTAACGGTTCCTCTACAACTACTTCATAACTATTTCCTTTAGGATTAAACTTTGTATTCGTTGCTTTATAAGCATATTCCGCCTCTCTTAAATACTGTTTACTGTTTTTGTTATTAAAAAAACAGCCACCCTCAAACAACAAGTAATTGTTATTCTCTTCTTTAGCAACTTTATTAATAGCTCTTGTTCCATATTTTTGATTAAAAGAATATGACAATTTTAAAAAAGTTTTATCATTTACAATTAATTTACCTTCTCTTAATTTAGTAATATTAGTTTGAGTAAAAGCAGTATTTCTATATTCTAAAACATCTAAATTAGCCCTTGAAAAATTAGTATCTTTACCAGCTATAGTTTCTTTTCCTAAAACTACATAATCATTAATATTAAGTGAGTTTTGAGCGATAGTTTTTTTAGAATTATTCAAATAAAAACTCAATTTATTACCTTCCTTATCAAAAGTTACAGCCCAAAAAACAAATTTCCCTTTAAGATTATCATTAATCGTTTCCGATAATTTTACCTCTTTATCTTTATAAACTTTTATGGTGGTATTATTTACTAACTTTATTTGTAGCTCTCCCCATTCTAGAATAGTTTGTATTTCAGGAATTTGATCTTGATCTCCTAACTTTACATGTGGTCTTATAAAGCCCGACCAAGTAAAACTTTTTCCTGCATTACTTATTGGCTGATTTGATGTAGCATACCCTGTTTTTCCATCAAATCCAAGGCTTCCTTCATATAAACGATCTTCATTTTTTAAATTAAGTTTAGGGTTAGGTGTTATAATATGTTTACCAGGTGCAGTTTTTATTACATAAACTCCATTAATATCGGTAGTTACCTTAGATTCTTCTTTACTTTGAACAACAGTACCATCTACTTTCAAAGAAGTTCCAATAGGTACAGGGTAATGGTTATCTCCTACTTTATAAGATATTGCGCCTGTAATAGGCAAACTTGAAACATCTGTAAAGTTCACGCTAGTTACTTCAGCTCCATTTAATTTTCTAGGCACACTAGCCTGTTTAGTTTTAGGTAAAAATTTAAATCGAGGCTTTGAGGGCTCAATAGTAAATTCAAACTTAGTATCATTATTAGTTACGCCTTGTATTCCTGTATTTAATGTGGTAAATTCATAGTTACCCGTTTCATTAGTATAAGTAGCATAGGTTATTTTTGGTTGTTCATTTGCTGCTAAATGTTTTAAAGCACCCTTACTTTCTGCCATATATTGTCCCTTTCTACTAGATGAAAAATTATACGCCTTATGAGAGTCATTAAAATCAAAACGGTAATAGGCAAATAAATTAGGTTCATCACCCCCTACAATATGCTTAGCATATGCAGCGATTTCTAATGGTGTTTTTGCAACATTCCAAAAGCGTACTTCATCTAGGTAATACCCTATTTTAGTAGAAGCACTTAAACAAAAAGAATTGGTTCCTCTTAAATCAATAGCAAATAGATTAGGAGTACTTGCATTAGATATTAATTTTCCATCTTCAAACAACATTCCTCCCTTAGCTCCAGCTGTAAAAGCATAATGATGCCATTGAGTATCAGAAGTCCTAGAGCCTTCTATATACTTTTTGCCTGCTAATTTTACGGCTATGCTATTCTTAGTCATATTTAATTCTGCATTCCCTACTTTTAAAATTTTGTTAGCTGCTTCACCTATAGCAGGTGTTTTGTACCAAAATTCAAATGTAACACCACTAGTAGCTTTTCTAAAAGGCTCTATATTCTTAATAAAAATTGGGTCTACATCTTTTTGTATATGCAAAGCACCTCCTGGGTTTACTGCAGCTTTTGCCTCTACTTTTGCAAACTTCGTTGCCACGCTAGAAGAGGTTTCAATAGTTCCGCTTACTACACCATTAGGCAATACAAAACCTGTATCCTTTCCTGTTAATGTAGCCGCTCCTTCCTTTTTAGCTTGTATAGTATACTCATATAATTCATTGGGTAAAATACCTTTATCTATATATACTATTTTTTCTGAAGGTTGTTTGTTGTTTACATTTCGTTCTGTATGAATTACTGTACTTGTAGTTCCTGAGCGAACATTTTTACGTAATACTTGATATTCATCGGTATCTTTTATATGTAACCATTTAACTACAATACCATTAGCACCTGCTAATAATTGATGATTACTTCCATCTCCTTTACTCGTTTTTACAATAATTTTATTTAAGTTTAAAATAGGATGGGCAATGTCTGTACCTATTCTAGCTACTTCTGTATTTTTATAAGAACTTGTAAATTCTGCATTTTTCACCAAATTATCGTTTGGAAAATAATCGTACAATAAATTTTTCCAAGAAGAGGTAATAAGAGTTTTATTATTAAAATTATCATAATGAGCTACTACATCATTGGTAAATATAGCCTGCAAACCATTCTTTTTTAATTCTGCTAATGAGTTTTGTGTATTTTTATAAAAACTTTGATACTGTTGCAATTCAATTTGTTCTTTTGTTTTTAAAGAGGCCCATGTTCTGTACTCCGCTAAAAACAAATCTGTTTCAGAATTACTCGTGATATATAAATCTTCAACATCAACCATTGATATTTTAGTAAATAATTTCTCCTCACTATTTATAAACACGCGTAATTCTTGCACATCATTATCTACAGTAATAGTAATATGATTCCAATAATTTTTAAATAATTGATCACCCAACAAAAGGTTAGCCTCTAATTTTTTAGCACCAATTTGTAAGTGAATTTTTTTGGTGGTAATATTTAAAGAAAAAGTCTTATTAGATGGTTTTAAATTTGTAACACTCCAATTAACATCGCTATTTTGAGCTCCATCCTTAGTATTGTGCATAGCCCAAAACTCAATAGTTGCTTGTTTATTATTACCTTTTTTTAATAACTCCTTTAAATTGGTTTGAGGAGTAAATACCCTATTATATTTTCCTTTACTTTGTAAATGCAATACAGCCAAATCATTGGTTTGTTGTGCATGTATTAAAGTAAAAGAACTAAATAAACCTACTAAGATGAACGTTAGCAGCTTAAATAGTTTTTTTACGTTTTTATATTCCATAATTTTTAAATTAAAGTGAGTTTTGTATTGATTGTAAACTGAAAATAAAACCGTTATCAACTTTCCACGTGTCTTTATTTGAGTCAGATCTTCTAATACCATTTGAATCATGATAAATAGTATGCCAATAATTTCCACCAGAACGTACCATTCCCCTTCTTCCATCATTATTTGTATATGGTACTAATGAAACTTTAGTATTATCACCAGCATAATTTAAGTACCATATGTATTTATTTTTTTCACTTTCTATAGTTTCCTTAGAATAATTTTCAAAAAAAGGTCTCCCAAATTTTATCTTAAGAAATAGTTTTTTGTTTTTAGCCAATGCTATAAGTACACCTCCTTCATTTTTTAAAGTTGGGTGTGGTACTAACATTAATGCATTTAAATACCCAGTTTTTAAATCAAAATTACTATTTGTTATTTCTTTAGGTTCTAAAAGATTATTGGAAGGGTTATAACTAGCTAAAAATGTTTTATTTGATGATGAATCATTATTTATTAGTCTGAACAATGTAATATCATCCTGTGCTTTTACTCCAATACTTAGCAGTAAAAACAATAATGTTAAATATATACTTCTCATAGTATTACTTTTTTAAAGTATTTAATTTTACTTGTAAATTATCAATCAATTTTTGTTGTTGAATAGTATATAAGGTTAGCTCTTCTACTTTTTCTACCAACTTTAACGTAAGCTCTTTTAACTCCATTCCTTCTTTTACCACTTCTTTTTCAGATTTCATATTTGGTAAATGTTGGTGCTTTTTAATAAAAGTAGCCACTTCTTTTAGAGGCATTAAGTTATAATCATTGGCAAATACATAATCTGGGAAAGAACCTACTTTTAAGGTTACTTTATTCGCTGTAATATCTTTTGCTGTTATGTTATTAGTATTTAATTGAGGTGTATATATTTTTGTTTCATATCTATTAACCTCAAAAAGATCCCTAGAATAAAATGCGTGTTTAATCTTAAAAAATGCATTTTTATCATTACCATCTCTTGCCGCTATTGTAAACTCGGTTTCCCTAGTCGAAAAACCTCTTATTGCATTAGGTCCCACAGAAAATGTATTATATCCCTTTCCTCTCAAAGATACTGACAGAGGATGTTCCACTTTATGAACATATGAATTTTGCGCTTGCAAATTTGAGACAAAACTCATTAAAAAGAATGCTAGAGTTAATATTATTATTTTTTTCATAATTGTTTATATTTAAATTGCTATAAAATGATTGTATTTTTTTTAATTTTTATTTCAAAGGGTACCTTTATAGATACCCTTTTTCTTAACCCTTCTATGTATATATAAAAGTGTTAAGGGTCGTACATAGATGATTTTATTAGTTTGTTTTTAACCCTTCTTTTTATATAATTAACTTCAAATAATTTCATAAGTATAATTTAAAATAAGTAACACCTTGCTCTATGCTGCTTGTACCACATTTATTAATTGTTTATGCCTATTATAAAAGTGTATAAAATCTTTAAAATGAATAATAATAGGAATAGTAGTAGAACCTAAGTAAACTACAGGGTCTCCAATAGCTGAAACTTTTATACCTAACATTCTTAAAATTCTGTATAATTTAGCATCACACTCTGCAAACGCTACACTTTGCGTATCTTTAGTAAGTGGAGCTAAGGCCAGTACTAATAGTTGCTTTAGAAGCACCAAACTTTTACATTTTTTATGAATAGCAAAACGACCTATATGAAATACTGGCTGTTTAGGTGAGATAAATTTTTTAATATCTATTCCAAAAATTTTCTCAATAGGAAGGCTAACGTCTTTATATTTACAAACTCTTATACCCGCTACAATAGTATTTTGTATATCTTTAGCTATATAATACGCTGAATTTTCAAAAAACAACGCTTCTTCTTTATAAAGATCATAACATTCGGTAAACAAACTTGAAGTATTATCGTTTACAGTATGATGTGCATAATTTTCTTTAACAATAAATTGAATTAACTTAAATAATTCTCTCTTCGTGTTTATTTCATGAAAATTGTTTTGTAAATACATAAGTGTAAGTTTTTTGAGGATTAATAATTACACTAACAAACCTATAAAACACTACTTACCAAACCACTACCCTATAAGATAGTGTAAAAAAAACTACCCTAAGGGATAGTGTATTGCCTGTATAAAAAAAGCTGCACCTAAATGATGCAGCTTTTACCTTAACTTTTAAATAAAATCTTATTCTATTAATAATTTTCCTTGTAGCATCTGTCCCTTGATTTTGATTGTATAGAGCCCTGGTTTAAGTCCTGAAATCTTTAACACTTTACTGTTCTTTCCTTTTTGTATTTGTATCTTCTTTTCCATTACTTTACTTCCTACCATATCATACACTACTACACTTGCTTTCTTTACCTCTTGAATAGCTTGCCACTCTAATATTACTTTATCTGTAGCTGGATTTGGATACAATTTAAAACTATGCCCAAGTGATAAATTTAACTTCTCTTTTGTTAAAACACCTACTTCTTTATTACCTCCGTTTTTTTTTGAAATTTTAGATGATGTAACTGTATAATTAATATCGCTGTATTCTGCATTTGTCCAATAATAATTCTCTTGGCTATCCACATCACTTTGAGTAACCAAAGCTGCAAAAGTATCTTTATCAAAACCAAAATCTTTGATAGAAACTTCCCATTTTATATCTTTTTCTATTCCAGCAGAAATTTTACCATTCTCTCCTACTTGAATAAACAAAGGATAATCATATAACCAGCTTCTAGTATTAGCATTGTCATATAATACTTTTAAATTTCCATTGTTTCTTGTAATAAACACTAATTTATTCTTTTCAGTAGCAATGCCTATATAGATAAAGTTCGCTTTAGGGCTACTAGAAGCCCTTAACATAATGCCGCCTGTAGGCCCTGTACCATTTATATAATTTACCTTAAAAGGATTTGAAAACCAATTTTTAGTTAAATGTAATTTTCCTACTCTCTTTACTTTAGCAGAAATTTTAGCTCCTTGTTTAAGTATTTCCTTGTTTAATTTCTTAAAAAATAAAAGGTCATCACCTCCATTTTTATTAAAACATCCACTTCCAATAATATTCGCATATCTCTTACGATGAAAACTAGAAATATCAGTTATTCCTTTACCAAAATTTTGATACGTTTCTGTAGTAAAATCTGTATTAGTAATTCCTACACCACTTCTAACATCATATATTGTAGTTGGATCCATATCTGCTCCTCCATATGAATCATTATATCTATATCGAATATCATCAGGGTCACTTGTTCCGCCAACATTTGGTGAAGTAAACCAGCCATTACCCCAAAACCTTCCGCTCCATGTTCCCATGCTTTGACCTATTTGATACATTTTATCTATTTCAGATCCCATTTGTCCTTTTATCAATAATTCTTCTAAAGGCACTAATTGATAAGAAGCTTCTGAATTATAATACCAATTGCTAGTAAATTTTCCTATTCTTAAAGCTGCTTGAGGTGCTTTTAGATTTTTTTTAGGGTAGTATGAAACTCCTGGCGCGTTTAAATCATTCCAATCATTTAACGGAAAAATTGCGTGTCCGTAATCTTTTTTATTTAAATCAAAGAAACGATCACTATTTCCTTTAATCCAAACTATAGGATGTGTTCCATCCCATAGGTAAAGTTTGTATGTTTCTTTAGCATAAGTATCAAAAATATCCATATCATCATCTCCTGCCCAAGGTGTTGCCCACCCTGAAGTACTATGAATAGTAGTTAATACGCCTTTAACTGTTCCTCCTTTGTCTATTAAAACTTCAACAACTTCCATATCATTCAAGTGGTCTCCTGCTGCTCCTATTAATTCATTATATGTATGGTACACTGCATATTTACATAGGTAAAAATCTTTTAACTCTTGAAAAGAAGCATATACTACAGGGCTTATGTCATGATTTGGGCTTTTACGTGCTTGTTCTAAACTCATTGCTAATGTTGTTCTAGACCAATGGCTATTTGAAGCCCAAACATCATCATCATCATCAAAAGTTCCCCAATTAAAATCATGATCTACTCCTACAATTAAATCTTGACCATCATATAAATCTCCTTGTTTTACCTCATGGTGAAAAACCGGAGCGTATCTTTGTAATAGTTCATATCGTGTGAGACCATCTAACGATTGAGCTGATAAAAAAAAGGTATTTGTAATTATACAAATACCTAATAATAAAGTTTTTTTAAAATTAATCATTTATGTATTATTTAAGAAAATTAAAAATTCATAGACATTAATAGACCAGCAGAAGAAACTTCAAATGTTACTTTGGAATGGAAGGCTGTGTTTTTTTCAATTCCTTTATTATATGCCTCTACAGCCCTATTTGTTTTTTTAGTTGAAATTAATGAAGTTATAATACTTGAAACAACTAATACACCTGAAATTCCAGTTAAAACGCTATTAATCTCATTTCCTTTCATATATTCAGCTATGGAATAATCACTTAGAACAACTCCTGTTCCTGCTAAAAAATAACTGTATGTTTTATAGTTTTTGGCTTGTTTTATTAATTTACTAGCTTCTAAATTAGAAGCTACTACCTTTGATAATTTTTTAAAATTTAATTTTTCTTCTTTATAAAGGTACCTGTAACCTCCAAAAACAGATTCTTTCTCTATTTGCTGTCCTTGAACAGCATGTATATTTATACATAATATTACAAAAAGAAAACTTGTAATTAATTTTAACATATTCACATCTCTTATTGTTAAATTTTATTTGTGATTTTTTTTGAAAAAATATAAGCCTATTCCTATACCAATAAAATAGCTGCATTTATAGCTTTTTAATATCTATTTGTCCTAATACATAAGTTAAGTAACTTAATAATAGAAAATAGGAATGTAAAAATCTCTGTTAGTTCTCTTATTAATCGTATTTTAAAAGGCTATCATTTTATAATTATTAAAATAATAGCAATAAAGGCTGGTAAACTTTGAATGAGTAATATTCTTTTTTCTCCTGAGGTAATACTACCTAAAATCCCTGCTACAACTACAAATGAAAGAAAAATAAAGCGATATTAAAAGCCCATTGATTACTAGATATAAAAAAGTCCATAATAAACCTGCTGCTAAAAAAGCATTGTATATGCCTTGATTAAAAGCTAATTTTTCTGATACTTCAAAATAACTGTCTGGATATTTCTTAAATACCTTTTTTCCTTTAGTTTTCCAAACAAAAGATTGTAGATAGAATGTATATAGGTGAATAATACTTACAAAAACAATTATAACATTAATAATAAATATTATAGTATTTTAAGTTTATATTAGGTATCGGTATTTATAAAATAAAACTCTGGGAATTTTTTAACAGGTTTTCTTGTACATATTTTATATATCAGTGATGTGCACATTGCTGCAACCAATGAAGAAGCTATTCCTAATTGTGGTGGACTTGGCTCTTTATTATCATCCGATAAATAGTTATTTAAAATATCTTCTAAAAACTCTTGAGGTTCATCCCAAAATCGCAGATAGCTTAAAAAGTACTTTACAACGTCTAATTCAGAAAAAGACTTTTTATTCTTTTGTATATCTCTAAAATTTAAACTTGTTTTATCAATAACACATACCGCTCCTGCTAATCCCAAATTATAAGGATGTAAAATTATTATATCATGCTCCATACAAAAATCATCAAGATGAATTGACATATTATTTTCAAAGTCAATAGCGTTAATTACTACTTTACATTCTTTTATTATTTCAGTAAGATTATCTGGTGTTATAAATTGTGCTATCGGTTTTAAATTAATATTTGGATTTATAGTTTTTAATCTTTTATACAATACATCTACTTTATGTACCCCAACATCTTCATAAGTGTAGTTTTGTCTATTCAAATTGGTTATTTCCACAATATCACCATCAACAATAGTCAAGTTCTCAAACCCTATTCTAATCAAATTTTCTGCAATATTGCTCCCTAGTCCTGCTCCAGCGATTAAGACAGGGAAATTTTTAAGTTGTATTTGATCTTCATCAGATACGTATAAATAATTTCTTTTATATAGTGTTTCCATAATTTCAAAAGTATAACTTCCTAAAATACTATACTATACCCATGTGTATAGTATTTTATAATAATTTATTAGCAGTTGCATAAGCAATTGCTTCAGAAATTGAATGAACTTCCATTTTTTCAAATATTTTTTTTCTGTGAAACTTTACTGTATTTGAAGAGACAAAAATTTTCTCTCCTATTTCTTCTAACGTATACCCTCTTGCAGATAACTGTAATATTTCAATTTCTCTTGGCTTTAATTTTATTTTAGTTTTTGTTTCCCAATAATTTTTTTCCAGATTATAAGTATGAATAACTCCTGTTTTTTCATTTACTATTGTTACATTACCTTTAGTTTCCTTATTAGATAAAGAAACTAAACACAATGCTTTACCTATTTTACCTTTAGTATTTAAAACAACTGGCGTTAATTTATGATTCACTAAAAATTGATTACCATCTTTTCCTATTAAATTAAAATCATAGGATATTGTATAATCTAACCTTTCTTCTCTAGGAATTTGCTCATAAAAATCAAAACCTGCGGTATTAACCTTTAATAAAAGTTCTAAATCTTCTTCAGGAACATGTTTAAAGTAAAAAGCATACCCCATTTGTTTTACTTCAGTTGCTGAATTGCCACACAAAAAAAGTGGATTTTCTGATACGTAATCAAAACCTTTACTGTGATAATTAATTACATAAACACTTTTATAGGTAACTCTAGCAAAAGCTTCAATAGACTTAATAAATTTTTCAAGATTAAATTTTTTTATATCTGAGGTATCATACACTGTATTTTTTTCTGAAAAAAAATCATTCACATTACTCATATAAAATTGTTTTTTGTTGGTTTTAGTTAATTAGGATTAAAAAGGAACTAACAAAAATCAATTTTCTTTAATTTTTTCACAAAAACAAAAAGTGCTAAAAGATGATTTAGGACTTTTTTAAATACTGAATATCAATAAAAGATATCCTAAAAGACGATATAGGACTTATAGATATAAAAATAAAAGCTTTTTTTTTTGATCTTTGTTAGACTCTTTTTTATGGGGGAGTCAACTACATATATCATTTAGTTGTTCATAATTAATAATTATGATATCTTAATTGTTACAGCTGTCTCAATTGTGACAATTAAATTTTAGGGGAAAGAGACTGTAAAAACAGTCTCTTTCATTTTAAAACAGATAAATAATTCCTTTTTTTGTTTCATTACACGAAAAATATTAACATCCCTTGTAATATTCATATATAAAAACCCCAAGTAATAGTATTTATTACTTGGGGTTTATTCTTTTTATAAATGTAAAGTAATGAACCTTTGTTTTAAAGAGAATTTATATACTCACTAGGACTTTTCTTTTCAAACTTCTTAAAGGCTTTATAAAATGTAGATTTTGAACTAAAACCTGATTCGTTGGCAATTCCTAAAATTGAATAATTTTCATAACTAGTATCTTTGGCTTTTTCCTTAAACTCATTAATTCTGAATTTATTTATAAATTCATTAAAATTTGTTCCTGTAAAAGAGTTTATTAATTTAGATATATACTTAGAATGCATATTCGTCTGTTCAGACAATACTTTCAATGTTAATCTAGAATTACTATACATTCTTTTTTCTATAATAAGTTCCATCAATTTTTCAAAATCTTGTCTTTCAATTTCATTCAATTTAGAAACATTTAATTCTCTATTATTATCTAAAACTAACATTTTTGAAACAGTTTTTGGCTTTCTCTCTTTTCTAAAATTAAAAACAGGTCTATTAAAAATGAAAAATTGAAAGCAAATTAAAAAAACTAGTAATTGAATTATCGAATAAGAAACTGTAAAAAAAGTAGTATAATTAGGTTTAAAACTAATAAAAGTATCTTCAATTATAATTAATACATAATAAACTAGTGCACCCAATAAGTATACATTTATAAAATAAATAAAATGTCTATTTCTTACATAAAACCTTTTTGAATTTCTCTCGACAAGCTTTTTTGTAGAAATTATAAAAAAGAGTAGATAACTGATATTAAATAGAAAATCTATTAGAGTATAAAAAACATCAAATTCTTTTATATAAGTCAAATTAATTAATAGTACAAAAAGTGAAATTATATAATTATGAGATTTTGATAAATTAAGACTTTCAATTAAAAAAAAGTAAAAAAAACAATCTACAATTGAAAATTCATAAGCATAAAAGAAATAATTCCCTATATAGTTTTCAAGTGACTCAACCAAGAAGAAAAAGAAAAAAAGAAATATAAAAAGCTTACTTTTTTTTGATGCAAACCTATTACTGTTATCATATATTAGCACACATATTATAACTAAGAGAGAAATAACTATAATATCAAGAAAAGTAACAATGTTTATTTTCTGCATGTACAATTAGTTATTAATAAATTTAAACTTGCATATCAATAACAAGTTAAATAAAAAATTAAAAGGAGTAATAGTAAAACAATTATCTAAAAAAATACCCTACCTTGAATAAATAAAAAACTTATATAGATTTTAAATATTCTTTTGGACTCATATCTTCTTTCTTTTTAAAAGCTTTGTAAAAAGTAGATTTTGAGCTGAAACCTGACTCTAATGCAACACCTAAAATAGAATATCCTTTATACTCTTCTTTTAGAATATTCTTTTTAAATTCTTCAATTCTTAGATTATTTATAAAGTCATTGAAATTGACTTTCTCGTATGTATTAATTAATTTTGAAATATATCTAGTATCCATACCAATATCTGATTGAAGTAATTCTAATGTTAGTTTTGGATTTAAATACATTTTTTTTTGCAAAACAAACTCTAATAATAGTTTAAAATCACTTTTACTTTTAATATCGCTTTTACAACTATGCTTATCTAGTTTAGATTTCAATACTGTATCTATAAATAAAAAGTTAATCTTGTATTTTATTAAAATTATAAAGAAAGTAAACCAAAAAGGTATTACAAAAATATAAATCATTTCCTCATAATCTTCTAGTTTTGGTATAAAGTAACTAGTAACATCTACTACTAATTGAATAATGTAAGAAAATCCTATAAAAAAAAGTATCCCAAATATAAAGTTTATAAAAAATTTATTTTGCTCAAAAAAATTAGTTCCTCTATTTTTTAAAAACTTGCTTATTTCAAAATAGAAATATAACAATAATATACCGTTAAATATATAATCAGATATCAAAAAAAAGACTCTGTATTCTATTTTATAGAATATATTAATAAATATAATAAAAACTATAATAATACTCTTAAGAAGAACTCCTCTTTTAAATAAGTTTTCTACTAAAAATAAGTAAAAAAAAGTATCAGCAAAAGAAAAATTTGTATACTTTATGGCTATAAAAAATTCTCCATTAATTACATTATATATTCTATCACTACTTTCAATTATCCATATCAAAAAATAAAGCAGTAATAAATTTTTCCCCTTTATTGAGATAAACAATTTCTTTCTATTTACAATAGAAAAAAAAATAAGTAATAAAAAAGATAACAAAACACACTCTGGTATTATCTGAATAATATCAATTTGTTTCATTTATAATAATTAAAACGGTTAGTAGTATAAATACTTAGTCAATATATTCAAAAGCTTACTAATGATGATAAAATTATATATAAAAAAAGCTCTTAGTTGAAAAACTAAGAGCTTTTTAAAAAGAAAGGCAACGACCTACTCTCCCACCATTGGCAGTACCATCGGCGCTAATGGGCTTAACTTCTCTGTTCGGAATGGTAAGAGGTGAGCCCCATTGCAATAATCACCTTAAATCGTTTCAGTTTATTTCAACTGTATAAGTTAACATATGGTAAAATGATTGATTCGTTTTATAGAATTAGATATTGTTTAGTAAAGAGTTTTCTTCCCCTCACAAGGAGGGGAAGTACGTACATAAGCCTATGGGTTATTAGTACTACTCGGCTACATACATTACTGCACTTACACCTATAGCCTATCAACGTGGTGATCTTCCACGACCCTTTAAAGAAATCTCATCTTGTGGTGGGTTTCGCGCTTATATGCTTTCAGCGCTTATCCCTTCCCGACGTAGCTACTCTGCAGTGCCCCTGGCGAGACAACAGATACACTAGAGGTCAGTCCAACTCGGTCCTCTCGTACTAAAGTCAGATCCACTCAAATTTCTAACGCCCACAGCAGATAGAGACCGAACTGTCTCACGACGTTCTGAACCCAGCTCGCGTGCCACTTTAATGGGCGAACAGCCCAACCCTTGGGACCTTCTCCAGCCCCAGGATGTGACGAGCCGACATCGAGGTGCCAAACCCCCCCGTCGATGTGAGCTCTTGGGGAGATCAGCCTGTTATCCCCGGAGTACCTTTTATCCTTTGAGCGATGGCCCTTCCATGCGGAACCACCGGATCACTATGCTCTACTTTCGTACCTGATCGACCTGTATGTCTCTCAGTCAAGCTCCCTTATGCCATTGCACTCTACGCACGGTTACCAAGCGTGCTGAGGGAACCTTTAGAAGCCTCCGTTACTCTTTTGGAGGCGACCACCCCAGTCAAACTACCCACCACGCACTGTTCTCATCGCTGAGTTAGGCTCTAGATAAGCAAAGGGTGGTATTTCAAGGATGACTCCACAACGCCTAGCGACGCCGCTTCAATGTCTCCCACCTATCCTACACATTACTTATCCAAAGTCAATACGAAGCTATAGTAAAGGTTCACGGGGTCTTTTCGTCCCGCTGCGGGTAATCGGCATCTTCACCGATACTACAATTTCACCGAGCTCATGGCTGAGACAGTATCCAGATCGTTGCACCATTCGTGCAGGTCGGAACTTACCCGACAAGGAATTTCGCTACCTTAGGACCGTTATAGTTACGGCCGCCGTTTACTGGGGCTTCATTTGAGATCTTCGCCGAAGCTAAACCCTCCACTTAACCTTCCAGCACCGGGCAGGTGTCAGGCCTTATACATCATCTTTCAATTTAGCAAAGCCCTGTGTTTTTGATAAACAGTCGCCTGGATCTTTTCACTGCGGCCAGCATTACTGCTGGCGACCTTTCTCCCGAAGTTACAGGTCTATTTTGCCTAGTTCCTTAGCCATGAATCTCTCGAGCACCTTAGAATTCTCATCCCAACTACCTGTGTCGGTTTACGGTACGGGTTCTTATAATCTGAAGCTTAGAGGTTTTTCTTGGAAGCCCTTAGCCGCACTATCCACGCGTCCGAAGAGTTGTGGTACTATCACAGTTCAGCTAGGTCTGCGGATTTGCCTACAGTCCTAATACCTACATGTTTCAACGAGCTATTCCGTCAGCTCGCGGCGGGTTCATTACTCCGTCACCCCATCGCAATTATAAGAAGTACAGGAATATTAACCTGTTGTCCATCGACTACTCCCTTCGGATTCGCCTTAGGTCCCGACTAACCCTCAGCTGATTAGCATCGCTGAGGAAACCTTAGTCTTTCGGTGAGGGGGTTTCTCGCCCCCTTTATCGTTACTTATGCCTACATTTTCTTTTCTATCCGCTCCAGCAAACCTCACAGTTCACCTTCAGCGCAAATAGAATGCTCCCCTACCACTTTTAAAGTCCATAGCTTCGGTAATATGTTTATGCCCGATTATTATCCATGCAAAACCGCTCGACTAGTGAGCTGTTACGCACTCTTTAAATGAATGGCTGCTTCCAAGCCAACATCCTAGCTGTCTAAGCAGTTTCACCTCGTTTTTTCAACTTAACATATATTTGGGGACCTTAGCTGATGGTCTGGGTTCTTTCCCTCTCGGACATGGACCTTAGCACCCATGCCCTCACTGCTGAAAAACATTTTATAGCATTCGGAGTTTGTCAGGAATTGGTAGGCGGTGAAGCCCCCGCATCCAATCAGTAGCTCTACCTCTATAAAACTTTTATTCAACGCTGCACCTAAATGCATTTCGGGGAGTACGAGCTATTTCCGAGTTTGATTGGCCTTTCACCCCTACCCACAGGTCATCCAAAGACTTTTCAACGTCAACTGGTTCGGTCCTCCACTGTGTGTTACCACAGCTTCAACCTGCCCATGGGTAGATCACTCGGTTTCGCGTCTACTACTACTAACTATATGCGCCCTATTCAGACTCGCTTTCGCTTCGGCTCCGAACCTTAAATTCTTAACCTTGCTAGCAACAGTAACTCGTAGGCTCATTATGCAAAAGGCACGCCGTCACCCAGTTAATGGGCTTCGACCGCTTGTAGGCGTACGGTTTCAGGTTCTCTTTCACTCCCTTTCTTAGGGTTCTTTTCACCTTTCCCTCACGGTACTAGTTCACTATCGGTCTTTCAGGAGTATTTAGCCTTACCGGATGGTCCCGGCAGATTCATACAGGATTACACGTGTCCCGCACTACTCAGGGTACTGCTATATCCTCTTCGCTTACCTATACGAGACTATCACTCTCTTTGGTGTGTCTTTCCAAACACTTCTAGTTAACTTAGATTCTAATGTCGCAGCCCTACAACCCCAATATTGCCGTAACAATATTGGTTTGGGCTAATCCGCGTTCGCTCGCCACTACTAACGGAATCACTATTGTTTTCTCTTCCTATGGTTACTTAGATGTTTCAGTTCACCACGTTTGCCCCCTTGCGGGTACTATATCTTCAATATAGTGGGTTGCCCCATTCGGAAATTTACGGATCAATATGTATGTGCCACTCCCCGTAACTTATCGCAGCTTATCACGTCCTTCTTCGCCTCTGAAAGCCTAGGCATCCGCCATACGCCCTTATTTAGCTTATTGTACTTTTTGCTATAGCATATTAAATACTATAACGAGCTCTTTATAATTCTTTATATTTTTATAAAAATATTTCGTTAGATACTATCTAACGCTCTATCTTGATTCTTTACGATATCATTTTACCAATATGTCAATGAACTTGTTTAATGTATCAATGTCTTAATTCATCAATGTTTCAATTCTATAATTGTTACACTTACTAATTTGATTAATTGTTACATTTATCTGTGGAGAATATCGGAGTCGAACCGATGACCTCTTGCGTGCAAGGCAAGCGCTCTAGCCAGCTGAGCTAATCCCCCATTGTTTCTAGTTATGAGGTTTTAGTGTTGAGTTATGAGTTTATCAAAATGCTCAACATAACCCGCTTCTAGAATTTCCTTTTGAAACTAAGCTCTTTTTTATTTTTACTATAGTAGTCTTGGGCAGGCTCGAACTGCCGACCTCTACATTATCAGTGTAGCGCTCTAACCAGCTGAGCTACAAGACTGTTTTTTTCAGTAATGAGCTATTAGTTCTGAGTATTGAGTTTTCCCCCTCAATACTAATACCTAAATGCTCTATACTAATCTTAGATCTTAGTCTCTTGTTTTAAAATTAACAGCTAAAGAGTAAAATATACCTTCTTTGTAACTTCACATCTTTTCTCTAGAAAGGAGGTGTTCCAGCCGCACCTTCCGGTACGGCTACCTTGTTACGACTTAGCCCTAGTTACCAGTTTTACCCTAGGCAGCTCCTTGCGGTAACCGACTTCAGGCACCCCCAGCTTCCATGGCTTGACGGGCGGTGTGTACAAGGCCCGGGAACGTATTCACCGGATCATGGCTGATATCCGATTACTAGCGATTCCAGCTTCACGGAGTCGAGTTGCAGACTCCGATCCGAACTGTGATATGGTTTATAGATTCGCTCCATTTCGCAATGTGGCTGCTCATTGTCCATACCATTGTAGCACGTGTGTAGCCCAGGACGTAAGGGCCGTGATGATTTGACGTCATCCCCACCTTCCTCACGGTTTGCACCGGCAGTCTCGCTAGAGTCCTCAGCTTTACCTGCTAGCAACTAACGATAGGGGTTGCGCTCGTTATAGGACTTAACCTGACACCTCACGGCACGAGCTGACGACAACCATGCAGCACCTTGTAAAGTGTCCGAAGAAAAAGCTATCTCTAGCCCTGTCACTCTACATTTAAGCCCTGGTAAGGTTCCTCGCGTATCATCGAATTAAACCACATGCTCCACCGCTTGTGCGGCCCCCGTCAATTCCTTTGAGTTTCAATCTTGCGATCGTACTCCCCAGGTGGGACACTTATCACTTTCGCTTAGTCACTGAAATAAATCCCAACAACTAGTGTCCATCGTTTACGGCGTGGACTACCAGGGTATCTAATCCTGTTCGCTCCCCACGCTTTCGTCCATGAGCGTCAGTATATACGTAGTAGACTGCCTTCGCAATCGGTATTCTGTGTAATATCTATGCATTTCACCGCTACACTACACATTCTATCTACTTCCGTATAACTCAAGTCAACCAGTATCAAAGGCAGTTCTACAGT